>URLV01000010.1 GCA_900548725.1 uncultured Mycoplasmatota bacterium | reverse complement strand
TTATTATCTGATAAAATTAAATTAAGTGGTGCGGTTGAAATTACAATAAAAAAAAATGCTCTAGGGCATTTTTTAAATAGAATAATTTATTTTTTCTTCAAATTCTACATAGTTTAAATAAATCATTAGAATTAAGTACCACTTACCTGTTGTTGGATCACTTATAATTAAATGGTCTCTTCCTGCTTGTTCTATTATTCCTGTATAAACAGAATCTTTCCAATCTATAGAATCAGGATAACTAACATAAGCTTTTACTTTCTTTCCTTTATTTAATCTTAAAATATTTTCTATGTAGCTTTGCTCCATAGGTAAGTCATTTCCTACTGGTACAATTGTATCTTGATAATTAGATGTTGTAGCAGCGGGAAAAGTTGGATTTTGATAATATGTTCCGTTCATTATTTCACCTCTTTAAAATATATGAAATATATAATTTTATATTCTTTGTATTGATTTTTTTTTAGTTTATCGATATACTAGTTAACGAAAGAAGTTGATTAATATGCGTGAATTTACAGATCAAGAATTGGTTAGAAGAGAGAAAGTACAAAAAATACGTGATATGGGGATTGATCCATTTGGAAGTAAATTTGCAAGAACTGCCTATAATGAAGAAATAAAAGAAAAATATAAAGATATTCCTCATGATGAATTTGAAAATATTGATGATGAATATACTGTTGCTGGTAGAATTATGTTTATTAGAAAAATGGGAAAAGCTTCGTTCTTTTCTATACAAGATAAAACTGGTAAAATGCAAATATATATTTCTATTAATGATGTTGGTGAAGAAGTATATACATTATTTAAAAGTGCTGATTTAGGTGACATAGTTGGTGTCAGAGGAAAAGTCATGAAAACTAGAACTGGTGAGGTTACTTTAAAATGTTTAGAATATACTCATTTAGTTAAATCTTTAAGACCGTTACCTGAAAAATTCCATGGTTTGACAGATATTGAAGAAAGATATAGAAGACGTTATGTTGATTTAATTATGAATGAAGATTCGAAGAGAATTGCATTTATTAGACCAAAAATAATTAGATGTATTCAAAATTTTATGGATGGTAGAGGTTTTGCTGAAGTTGAAACTCCTGTTTTAACTACATTATTAACTGGTGCAAGTGCTAGACCGTTTGTTACTCATCACAATACACAAGATTTAGATATGTATTTACGTATTGCTCTAGAATTACCTTTAAAGAGATTGTTAGTAGGTGGAATGGAAGCCGTTTATGAAATTGGTAGAGTATTTAGAAATGAAGGAATGGATCCTAAACATAATCCAGAATTTACTTTAATGGAAGCTTATTTAGCATATTCTGATTTAGAAGGTATGATGGAATTGACTGAGAATATGTTTAAGAGCATTGCTAAAAATGTTATTGGTAAATACGAGTATGATTGGTGTGGAGATCATATAGATTTAAGTGGTGAATGGAAAAGAATTAGTATGGTTGATGCTATAAAAGAACAAACTGGAATAGATTTTAAAAAGGAAATGACAGTTGAAGAAGCTATGAAACTTGCTAGTGAACATGGAATTGAAGTATTAGAACATCAACAAAATGTTGGACATATAATAAATTTATTCTTTGAAAAATATGTTGAAGAAACATTAATTCAACCTACATTCCTTTATGGACATCCAGTTGAAATTTCTCCGTTAACTAAAAAAAATCCTGATGATCCAAGATTTGTAGATAGATTTGAATTATTTATTGGTGGAAAAGAGTTCGCTAATGCGTATACTGAATTAAATGATCCAATTGATCAATTAGATAGATTTACTGATCAATTAAAAGAAAGAAATTTAGGAAATGATGAAGCTAATGATATAGATATGGATTTCGTAGAAGCGTTAGAATATGGTATGCCTCCTGCAGGTGGTATTGGATACGGAATTGATAGATTATGTATGTTATTTACAGAACAAGAATCTATTAGAGATGTTATATTATTTCCAACTATGAAGAATAGAAATTAACATAAATATTAATGTTAGGAGGTGCATTTAATGATAGATTTTACAAATTGTGTTGAAGAAATGAATAATTATAAGGGTTCAGAAAAGAAAAAAACATTAATTTTTGAAGATAAAAGATATTTAGTAAAATTTCCGGATCCAGTAAGAGAGAAGAATAAAAATATTTCTTATATAAATAATTCATTGTCTGAATATGTTGGTAGCAATATATTTAGATTAGTAGGTTTTGAAACTCAAGAAACTTTATTAGGCAAATATAAATTTAATGGTGTAGAGAAAACAGTTTGTGCTTGTTTAGATTTTACAAATGATGAAAATGAATTATATGAATTTGAAAGTATTGCATTAAGTGCTAATCCTGATAAAAAAATTGGTACTGAATTAGAAGATATTTTAGAAATACTTAGAAATAGTAAATTGTTTGATTATAACTCTATACAAGAAAAATTTTGGAATATGTTTATAATTGATAGTATTATTGGTAATACAGATAGACATAATGGTAATTGGGGCTTTTTAGTTAATAAAAAGACTAAAAAAATTGAATTTTCTCCAATTTATGATTGTGGTTCATGTTTAAATCCAATGCTTGAAGATAGTGATATTGAAAAAATGAATGTAGAAGATTTTAAAAATATTGTTCTAAATTGTTATTCATGTTTAAAAGAGAATAACAAAAAAATTAATTATATGACTTTTATAAAGAGCAGAAAGAATAATGAATGTAATGAAGCATTAAAAAGAATGTTTAATAAAATTGATATTGAAAAAATAGATAGTTTTATAAATGATATTTCATGTATTTCTGATGTTAGAAAAGATTTTTATAAAAAAATAATTTCTATGAGATATGATATATTAAAAAAAGTATATAATGAACTAAATGATTGTTAATTAGATGTGTTAGCAATCTTTTTGATTTAAAATAAATTATTAATTAAAAAGGAGATATAAATGAAAGAAATAGAAGTGTTAGTAGAAGTATATGATGATATTGAAACTATAAAAAATAAATTTAAAAAGTTTAATTATGTTGGGTTAAAAAAGACTATTGACGAATATTATTACGATCCTAAAAGAGATGATTTAAAGCCGGATGATAACAATCAGTTAAATCATTGTTTAAGATTAAGAAGTAAAAATGATGAGTATAGCATTACATATAAAGATGATGTTTTTTCAAATGGAAAATGGTTATATTCAGATGAATATGAAACTAAGGTAGAAGATTTAAACATGATCAAACAAATATTTGAAAGGTTAGGCTTGGTTAAATTTATAGAAATAAATAATGAAAAAGAAACATATACTTTTAAAAATTATGAAATAGTAGTTGAATATGTAAAAGATTTAGGATTATTTATGGAAGTAGAATATTGTACTAATGAAGATGTTGACGTTAATGAAATTAAAAAACAAATACAATCATTTATAGATGGACTTGGATTAAAAGTATCTAAAGAACTTAATATGGGTAAACCAGAAATGTATATGAAGAAACATAATATATTTATAAACTAAAGTTGTTAGAATTTCTAATAACTTTTTTTGCTACTAATTTTATTACATATGCTACTTAAAATATATTGTTTTAGAACTGATTATATAATATACTTAGAGTGTAAGGAGAGTATTTATGATAAAACTTAAAAATGTTTCTAAATTTTATTATAGTAAAGGTGTTATTGCTACTGGTTTTACTAAAGTTAATTTAGAATTAGATATGGGAGAATTCGTTGCTATTACTGGAGAAAGTGGTAGTGGTAAAAGTACATTATTAAATGTAATAAGTGGACTTGATTCTTATGAAGATGGAGAAATGTATATTGATGGGAAAGAAACAAGTCATTATACAGAAAAAGATTATGAAGATTATAGACGTAAATATATAGGAAATATATTTCAAAATTTTAATTTAATAAATAGTTATACTGTTAAACAAAATATAGAGTTAGCATTGCTTTTAAATGGTAAAAAAAGAAAAGAAATTAAAAAAGATGTTATTGATATTATAAAGAAGGTTGGATTGTATAAATTTAGAAATACTAAAGCTAGTAAATTGAGTGGAGGACAAAAACAAAGAGTTGCAATTGCAAGAGCACTTATAAAGGATACTCCAATTATTATTGCAGATGAACCAACTGGTAATTTAGACAGTAAATCTAGTAAAGAAATAATAAAATTATTACATGATATTTCTAAAGATAAGTTAGTTATTGTTGTTACACATAATTTTGATGAGATAAGTGAATACGTAACAAGAGTAATAAAGATGAATGATGGTAGAATAATAGAAGATAAAAAATTAGATAATACTAATATTAAAAAAGATATAAGTGGTATAGATTATAAAAATATTACATTATTAAATAAAATAAGATTAGGATTAAGAAATACATTTAATATTGTTCCTAAATTCTTATTATTACTTTGTGTTTATTTGTTTATATCAATAAGTTTAATGAGTGAGTATTCGTCATTTAAAAAAGAAGAATATTTAGAAAATAAGAATGGTTATAATCAATTCTTTAGATATATTGATGATGATAGAATTATTATTAAGAAAAAAGATAAAAGTAGTATAAATGATGATGATTTTAATAAATTATCTAAACTAGATAATGTAGCAAATGTTGTTAAAAATGATTTGATGTTAGATAGTAATGTTAGTATTACTGATAATGAATATTTATGGTTATATGGTACTGCTTTTAGTATAGATAATTTTGAAGGTAAACTTGATGTTGGTAGAATGCCTACTAGTGAAAATGAAATTATTGTTAGTGGTGATAAAGACAGCTACTATTTATCTGATAAAGATAAATTGTTAGAATCTACTATGTATTTACAAAATGATTATACTGGTGAAATAGATAAAACTAAAGAATTAAAAGTTGTTGGAATTAAATATACAGATGCAACATTATATGATGATATGAAATTTTATTTTAGTGATAAATATATAAATGATATAGCATTTACAATAAATCAACAATATAGCAAAACTAGAGTAGAGTTTCAAGGTATAAGATATAATTCTGGTGATAGTGTAGATTTTAAGTTAGAACCTAATAAAAATATTCCTGTTGGAGAAGCTTATATTAGTAGTGATTTAAACAGTTTATGTAAAAATAGTTATTGTATAAATCAATCTTTAAATATATTAGTAGATAATACCTATTATAGTGATACTATTAATTTAAAAGTTAGTAAAGTATATTATAAATATAATATTAATAATTTATTAGGTATAAAAGATTATGATAGTAATAATGGTAAGATATTTATAAGTTATGAAGATTATAATAATTTATATAATAAGGGAATATATCAAAGTAGTGTATTTGTTAAAGATGTTGATAATATTAAAAATACATTAAGTAGTTTAGATAGTATGGGTTATAAAACTTTAAGAGTTAGTGATAATTTGAAAAATAGTGAAGTAGTACATATAATTAGAATATTTAAAACTATTGTGACAATAATACTTGTTGTTGTATTATTCTTTGTATGTTATTTTGTTACTAAATTAATATTAAAATCTAGAAATGTATACTTTAGTACTATAAGAATGTTAGGAGCTAGTTTAAGTACTTGTAAGAATTTACTTGTAATAGAATTATTAACTATATCTAATATATCTTATTTTGGTACATTGTTATTAGTTTATTTAAATTATAAGAATGTAATTAATTTAGGATTCTTGGATGTTATTATTAAATATTTAAAGTTAAGAGATTATATACTTTTATATTTGATATTAATTATCATGTCTTATGTAGTTAGTCTTAAGTTTGCTAAGAAGTTATTTAAGAATAGTGCTATTACTACATTAAATGAGGAGGTTTAATATGTTATCTTTAAAAAATGTTAATAAGTATTTTAATAGACATAGAAAAAATGAAATACATGTAATAAATAATGTAAGTTTAGAATTTAATGATAATGGTTTAGTTGCTCTTTTAGGACCTAGTGGATGTGGTAAGACAACACTTTTAAATGCTATTGGTGGATTAGATAAAATTAAAAGTGGTAAGATATATGTTAATGGTAAAAAGATTAGTTCTAAAATTGATGGTAAAGTTGATAAGATTAGAAATTTGAATATTGGATATATATTTCAAGATTATAAATTAGTTGATAATATGAGTGTCTTTGATAATGTTGCATTGGTTTTAACTATGCTTGGTATTAAAGATAAAAATGAAGTTAAGAATAGAGTAGAATATGTTTTAGATAAAGTTGGAATGTTGAGATATAAAAGACGTCCTGCTAGTATGTTATCTGGTGGAGAAAGACAAAGAGTTGGTATTGCGAGAGCATTAGTTAAAAATCCTAATATTATACTAGCAGATGAACCTACTGGTAATTTAGATAGCAAAAACTCATTAGAGGTTATGAAAATAATTAAATCTATTAGTAAAGATAGATTAGTTATATTAGTGACACATGAAGTTAATTTAGCAAAATTTTATGCAGATAGAATAATAGAATTAAAAGATGGTAGTATTGTTAAAGATTATATTAATAAAGATAAAGAAGATTTAGATTATGCAATTGATAATAATATATATTTAAAAGATTTTGATAAACATGATGTTATAAAAGATGAAGATAAGTTAATAAATATTTATTTAGATGATAAAGATAAAATTAAATTAGATATAGTTGTTAGAAATGGTAATATATATGTTAATAGTAAGAATAGAGATAACGTTGTAGTTATTGATGAAGATTCTAATATAGAATTAATTAATGATAGTTATAAAAAGATACAAGAAAGTGATATTGATAAATATAATTTTGATTTAAAAGATGATGGTAAGAAAAAAAGATATAGTTCTATATTTAATCCTATTAGTTTAATTACAAATGGGTTTAAAAAAGTATTTGATTATAGTTTTTTAAAGAAATTATTATTACTTGGATTTATATTAAGTGGTATGTTTATAATGTATAGTGTATCTAGTATTGCATCTACTATTAATGTTAAAGATGAAGATTTTGTTACTATGAATAAAAATTATTTGAGTGTTAATTTGAATAAAATTAAAGTAGATGATTATTTAAAATATGAGAATTTAGATAGTGTAGATTATATAATACCTGGTAATAGTTCTGTTAATTTTAGTGTTAATTATAATGATTATTATCAATCAATAAATATTAAAGATATTTTGAGTGGATCTTTATCTGATATTAATTTAATTAAAGATAGTGATATAGTATATGGAACTATGCCTAAAGAGATGAATGAAGTTGTAGTTGATAAAAGAAGTATACTTTCTATGTTTGATGAAACTGGATATGCTAATATGATTGGTGTTAAAAATGTTAGTGATATGATAGGTAGAGAAATAAAAATAGATACAATGGATGCTTTTGTTATAGTGGGAATAGTTGATTTAGGAAGTCCATCTATTTATATGAATAGAGGTAATTTTATTAATGTTTTATCTAATACTAAAAATAATGATACTAATATGTATGTTAGCGAAGAAGAAATTAGTAATCAAAAAGTATATGATTATAATTTAGAAGTAAATGATATTGAGTTAAAGAAAGGTAATTATCCTATTAATGATTATGAAGTAATTGTTAATATAAAGAATAGTGATACAATGCCTTTAAATAAATATATTGATACTAAAGTAAATGATAAAAAATTATTAGTTGTTGGATATTATTTTAGTAAAGATAATATGGATGCTTTCTTGGTTAATAATAATACTGTTAAATATGATTTAATTAGTAAGTCTAAAGATATGGTTTTAGTTAGCAAAGATAAGGATAAAACTATAAATGAATTTAGAGATATGGGATTAAATATAGAAGATAGTTATAGTGTTAGTAGAAAGAAATATATTGAAAGTAATAAGGAAAGAGTTAATACTACTTTATTGGTATCTGGTGTAATACTTATTATATCTTTAGTTGAAGTATTTTTGATGATTAGAGCTTCTTTCTTATCTAGAGTAAAGAGTGTTGGTATATATAGAGCTATTGGTGTTAAGAAAAGTGATATATATAGAATGTTTTATGGTGAGATTATAGCTATTACAACTATTGCTAGTGTACCTGGTATTATTTTAGCTAGTTATATTTTGAAAGTATTAAGTAATATTAAATTTTTAAGTAAATATTTCTTAGTTAATTTTAGAATTGTTTTATTGAGTATTATATTTGTTTATATATTTAATTTAATAATTGGTTTAATACCTGTATTTAATACTATAAGACGTAGACCTGCTAGTATATTATCTAGACATGATTTGGATTAGTTATAGGTAGATTATATGAACTATGTTTATCATGGAAGTAATATTTCAAATTTAAAAGTTATAAAGCCTCATAAAAGTACTCATTTAAATGCTTGGGTTTATGCTACTCCTTCGAAAGCTATTGCAACTATATTTTTATCACCGCTTCATAGTGATTATTATTACTATTTATCTGGAAATGGAATTACAAGTGATGTTCTTTTAGTAGAAAGAAAAGAAGGAATGTTTAAAAAAATATTTAATTATGATGGATATATATATAAATTAAAATCTGATAATTTTAAAAGTGGAAAGACAAGTTGGAGTGCTGAAGTTGTTAGTGATAGAGAAGAGAAAGTTGTTTCTTCATATTATGTTAAAAATATTTATGATGAATTAGTAAAATTAGATAAAGAAGGATTGATTAAATTATATTTATATCCTAATAGACCTGGTGATGTTCCACTTGATAACAGTGATTTAATTTCTAAGGTAGTTAAATGGTATAAAAATGGATTTAAAATTGACAAATTTTATGAACTTTATCCTGAGTTTAGAGATGAAGTGGAGAGAATTATAAATAATGAAAATAACGATTTTTGATAAGTCGTTATTTTTTATATAATTTGCTTATTAAATTAATTACTCTTGTTTACTTTTTTGCTAAAAAATTATTTTTATGTTCTTAAATAAAAAAATCTTCTAGTATTACAATGATACATGAAGATTTTACTGGTATTATTAAAAAAGAATTTCATCGGGGTTATATAATGACATGGGTATATAAGAGATATTTTTTATGAAAATTGGTCTTTTAAATTCTACTAGTTTATTTATACGTTTACTAGCCATCCAACTATTTGGTATACAATTAGTGATATTATTATTCTTTTCGTCAACTTTTAATCCTAACAAGCAACATATGTCTTTTTCATACATTTTCATAAGTCCATAGTCTCCATCATATAAGGAATATTGAGTTTTAGGTTTTAAATTGTAAAGAGATGCATTATTGTTTTTTAATAAATCTAATATATTTGAAAATGTTTTTACTCTTAAAGATAATGTGTCTTTTTCTTTTAGTTGATTTTCTAAAATGTTGTTAAATTTTTTTGTGTTCTTTTTAATATATTTATATTGCTTATCCTTGGATTTTATATAATTTGGAAAGTAATTATCAAAATTTTTTATTTTATGTAAGCCGACTAAATGATAAAAATTACTATTTTGAAATTTTACAATCATTATATCTTTGTCATTTCGATTAATAATAAAAATATATTTTTTTAGTTCTTCAAATGTATCAATTAATGTTTCTACCATCTATTTGCCTCCTAAATTGAAAAGAACTTACCACAAAAAGATAAGTTCTTTGGTAGAAGCCTAATCAGTATTAGGCAAAGTGTTCTCCAATTTTTTGTTTTACCATAAAGGCCGCCGAAGCTAGGCTGGGACTACCAACTCCCGTCATTAATATTATACTACTATTTTGCATAATATATTACATAAATTGTTATACAATATGTTATGTAAATGTAAACAAATGCAATAACTAATTTAGTGAACTTATTATAAACAATATAATTTGGTTTGTCAACATATTTTTTTGCATGTTAAAACCATTATTTTTTTAATATCAAAATTAATTTAATTATATTATATATTAAAATGGTATTTGAATCAATGGTAAAAAATTTTTTATTAATTCGAATTAAATTTATTATCTTAATTTAATTTTCTTACAAAATGTTTTGTTGTAGTGTTTTAATGCATATAGGAGTTTGGTTATATGTTTTTATAATGATACGGATAAATGCTATAATGTCCGTATGAATGTACAAAGTAATGAAATTATGATTTTATAACAAATGATAATTTTATCATAAAAGTAGTATAGAAATTATGAAAAATATTTGGATAGTTTGGTTAATGAAAATATGAATGTTTAAAAAATGTTGTTGAAAGTTGGATTGAATTAAAACTATTATTTAATGAAATAAAAATAACGATTTTTTGCTAAGTCGTTATTTTTTATATAAACGGTTTATTAAATTAATTACTTCTTGTTTGTCTTTTTCTGATAATAAATAATATTTATCAATTTCATTTGATTTCCCTACTAAAAAATCTATTGAGCATCCTAATACTTCACTAAGTCTGTATGCAATTGGCAATGATGGAATTCTTACTTTTTGTTCATAAGCTTCTATTGATGAAGAACTTACTCCTACTAGATGTTGCAATTTAACTTGTGAATAACCTTTTTTATTTCTAATTATCTTTAAATTAGTCATATCAATTTTGGATTTTGATATACTAAATTCTTCTTTATTATTTCTCATATTTATCACCTAATATTATTATGTTTCAAAAAATTTAAAAAAACTCTTACACAGTGTAAGACATTTTTCTTTTTTTATGATATACTTATATAGTAGTAGAAAGTAGGTGTAGTTGTGAAATATAAGTGTTAGTTTGATGTAATTATTTATATAAAATGAAAGAGGTGTTTATTGTGTTATGTAATAATTGTGGATTTGAAAATAAATCTAGTGCTGTTGTTTGTGAAAAATGCGGAAAAAATTTATCTAGTAAAAAATTAAAATGTAAAAAATGTGGTTATTTAAATGAAAGTCGTTTGAATAAATGTTTGAATTGTGGTTTTAACTTAAATGCAAGTGATTTAGTAGATGAAAAAAATAAAACTAATATAAATGTCAACAAGAAACTTAATTGTATTATTTTTTCTATATTTAGTATTATTTTTACTTTTGTTATACCTTTAACAATTATCTTTATTTTATCTTTAATTGAGGATAATTATGGGATAACTTTTATTGAAAATAATATGTTTTTATTAATTTTGTTAATTTTAGGAATGCTTTCTTTTTTGGCTTCAATATTTTTATCAACACTATTTACTAAATTATTAGTTAGAAACGTTTGTAATTTGAAAAAATATAATTTAGTAAGTTTATATATATCATTGATTATAATTATATTTGGTTTATTATTTTATAGTGTAAGTTCTGCTCAAATCGTTTTAAAGTTATTTGGTAGTTTAAAAGTTGTTGATTGGATTTTATCAAGAAAATTATTGATTAAAGAAAAAATGGGTTTTAGTAAAAAAACTTTATATATATATTCGGGTACGGCTTTAGTTGTATTATTAATTGGTATTTTTATAATGCCAACTACTTTAAATAAAAAATTATTTTTAAAATTTGGAAAAACAGATTTTTCATCAAAAGAAACTTATATGTATTTAATTGATAAATATAATAAAATTAATAATAAAAAAGTTAATTATTTTCATAAACTTAGTAATAAAGAATTGAATATGATAGATAATTTATACATTGATGATTCTTTTTCAAATGATGATATAAAAAAACTCTCTAATTTGACTGAACTTTCTATAAGCGATAGAGCAATTATAAGTAGTGATTTAGATTTTAGTAATTTAGAAAAATTAAATATTCTAGATATTTTTTCTAAGAATTTAAAATCTTTAAAACTTCCTTCTAATTCTAATTTAGAAGAATTGATTGTATATTCTCTTTTAGATGAATTAAATTTATCTGATAAAAATATAAAAAGCTATAGTGTTTCTGCTAAAAACATATATTTTAATGATAATTTTTTTGACTTAAATGATAATTCATTGATATCTTATCGTTCAAAAAATTCTTGTTTCAATAAATTATTGTTTGGAAATAAAAGTATATATTTGAGTAATGATAATGTAATGTGTGTAAATTTGAAAAGTAAACAAGTCACTTTATATGATTTTATGAACGTTTCAAATATAAAAGGTGATAATTTAAAAATAATTTTAAAAAATAGTGATGGTGTTGAAATTACTGGGGATTATGTGTTAGATGATAAATTTTATGGTTATATTTTAATATATGATGTTGATGATAACTTGTTATTTAGAGGTAATTTAGATGTTAGGGTGTGAATTAATTTATGAAAAAATTTATTTTTGTATTTCTTTTGTTTCTTTATAGTTTTGTTATTCCGTATTTAATTTTGTTGTTAAGTGAAGATGAAATTACTAACTTTATATTGTTTATTGCTGGTACTTTACATTTTTTTGCAGAGATTTTTGCTATTTGTACAACAAAAAGTTTATTTCATACAAAAGAAAACTTTAATAAAATTATTTTAAATTATGATTTATTTTGTTTAATTGTTTATCTTTTATTTTATAGCTTTTTTGTTGCGATAGGTAATTATTCTTTATCATTAATTTTGTCGGTTTTAAAAATAATTTCATATTTTATTTCAAAAAGATTTATTTTAAAGAATAGAATTCTATTGAAAAAATGGAAATATGTATTAATTGCTAGTTATATTATTTTTCTATTTGTTATTACAAATATATTTTATCCTACCAGTTTAAATAAATTTTTATTTCTAAAATTTGGTACTACAGATTTTTCATCAAAAGAATTACAAATTTTATTGATAGATGGATATTCTAATAAACCTAAAAGTTATTTTAATTCTTTAAGTAGCAAAGAATTAAGAAAGATAAATAGTTTGGAAACAGATGTTTATGTTAATGACAATGACTTAAAAAAAATAAGTAATTTGACAAGTTTAACTTTTAAAAATTTTAAAGGTGATATAATTTTAGATAATAGTTATTTGGAAAAACTTATTATTGATAAATCTAATATTAATAATTTAAATTTACAAAATAGTATTAATAAAATTTCTATAAATAATAGCGAAATAAATGATTTGAAAATATTAAATATGAATATGTTAAAAGATGTTGAAATTAATTATTCTAATGTAAATGATATACAAATAATTAATAATTCTAAACTATATGATTTAGATATACTTTCTGAAGTAAATAATGTTTTGTTAGAAAACAATTTAAATATAAAAGAATGCAATATAAAGGCTGTAAATAATCTTATTTATAAAGGTACAAAAAGTTTCTATGAAATTATAAATAGTGATAATTATGTAAAATTCAAAAAAATAAATTTTAATGATATAGAATTTTCTTTAAATAGTAATCAATATATAAGATTAGAGCATTCTTCAATTGATATTCCTGAAAATACTTTAGTTAAAGAATTAAATATTAAGAATATAACATATAAAATAGTTGATTATTATGGAAATGAAGTGAAGAATATTGATAATGTATTGGATGGAAAATATGTAGAGTTTTATAATAATGATATTTTGATTAATAAGGTAAAATTTAATTATAGAAGCGATTTATGAAGAATAAAATTAATAAATAAAAGTGGTTTATTTTATATTATTATATATAGTTTGTATAGTTTGTGATTTTAAAGAATGATGTATATAAAAGTAGATTTCAAAAATTAAAAATTAATCTACTTTTTAATTTGATGTGATTTTTATTAATATAAGTATAGGTTAAAATGAAACGAAATTTTTAAATTTCTTGAAAAAATTGTGAAATTTTGGAGAAAAACGCTTGTATTCTGTTATTTTATGCTATAATTATCTTGAGGAGGTTAGATGATGAAAAAGTTTTTTGAAAAACACGATTTAGTTAAAATAGCTTTATGTATGATAATCTTTACTTTATTATTAACATGGATTATTCCTCAAGGTTATTTTAATGCTGGTGAGTTAACTAAAGCTGAAATTACAAGAATAGGTTTATTTGATTTTGTGACTTATGGACTTTTAGGAATGTATTACTTTACAGTACTTGTTACTTTCTTATTTGTTACTGGTGCATTTTATCAATTCTTATCTAAACTTGGAGCTTATCAAAAGTTAACTGACAAGATTAGTAAAAGATGGAAAGGAAAAGAAATATTATTCTCTTTAATAGTTAGTTTCTTATTTGCTGCACTTGCAAGTATGTTAAATGAATATTTAATATTAGTTGCATTTATGCCATTTGTAATTACTATTTGTTCTAAATTAAATATGAATAAGATTAGTTCATTTGTTATGACATTTGGTGCTATGCTAGTAGGTATATTAGGTTCTACTATAAGTGCTAAAGTTATGGGAATGAATGTTCAATATTTGAGCCAAAGTTATACTACTCATTTATTAGAAAAAATAATATTATTTGTTTTAGCTTTTGCTATTTATAGTTTATTTAATGTTAGATATTTATTAAATGCTAAGAAAGATAATAAAGTATCTAGTAAAAAAGAAACTAAGAAAGATAGTAAGAATAAGAATACTAAGTCAGAAACTAAAAAAGAAGAAGTAGTTGAAGTAAAAGCTGAAACTGATTTATTTGCTAATAAAGTAAAAGATAGTGAAAAAGCAAATACTATTCCTTTAATTATAGTTGGTGTTTTAGCTATAATAACAGTTATTCTTGCTTACTTACCATGGACTAGTGTATTTAAAGTTCAATGGTTTACTAAAGCAACTGAATGGGTCACTGGTGCTAAAGTATTTGGACATACTATTTTTGGATATCTACTTGGTAATGTAAATGAATTTGGTTCTTGGGATATATTTGGTGTTCAAGTAGTTATGGTATTAGCTATAATAATTCTTCAAATTTGTTATAAAGTAAGTATTAATGATACTATTGAATCTTTTGCTGAAGGATTTAAGAAAGCTAGTAAATTAGTTGTTGTATTATTACTTGCTTATGTAATACTTGAATTTGCTGTAATGTATCCAGTTATTCCAACAGTAATTGGTAAGATATTAGGTTCTAAATTTAATGTATTTACTACTACAATATCTGGTTTAATTACAGGATTATTTACTAGTGAATATCAATATACAGTTAATTTAGTATATTCATTCTTTACTACTAAATATGCAAGTAATTTAAGCGTTGTTTCAATGATTTTACAATCTACATATGGTTTAGCTTCATTTGTTGCTCCATCTAGTGCTATGTTATTAGTTGGTTTAAGTTATTTAGATATTCCATATAAAGATTGGATGAAATATATTTGGAAGTTCTTAGTAGCTATGTTAGTAGTTATTATAGTAATGGCTTTCATTATAAAATAGTATTTAAAGTATCAATTTAATTTGGTACTTTTTTCTTGTATAAATTAAGTGATAATAATATAATTATATTAGGAAGGAGTATAACGAATGGATAGAGTAAAAATTAAAGAGAGAGCAAAGGAAACTATTAAAGGTAGAATATGGACTTTTATAGCGCCTAGTTTATTAGTTAGTTTAATTGCTGGACTAATAGGAGGAATAATTGGATTTGCTTTTGGTGAAGATAGTTCGGTTGGTGAGATATTAAACGTTATTTTAGAAGTTGCGATGTTACCTATTACTGTTGGTTTATTATCTTATTATATGAAATTAGTAAGAGGTAAAAGTGTAGAAATGGCTGAAATAACTAAATGGTATAATTTATTTGGTGGTATATTTGTTATGTTTTTATTAATTGGTATATTTACTACTTTATGGACATTATTATTTATTATACCTGGTATAATAGCTGCTATTTCATATAAAATGGCACCATATATCTTTATTGATGGAGAACATGATGGAGCTAGTTGTATAAAGAAAAGTAAAGAATTGATGAATGGTTATAAAGCAGATTATTTTGTATTCCAATTAAGTTTTATTGGTTGGATTATATTAGGTGTATTTACTTTAGGAATATTATACTTTTGGTTAATTCCATATATGACTGCTGCTGATATAATTTATTATGATGAACTAAAGAAAGTTAAAAAAATAAAATAAGTGTTGATTAAATTCAATACTTTTTTTATTATAATATACTTGTTTTGAATAAATAATTGTGCTAAAATAACACATGTAATACATTGATTATGTCTTAGTATTTTATATAAGTTCATTTAAGAGAGTAATTGTTATTAGCTGGGAGCAATTATATTGATAATATAAAATAAATTTCAACATAGGAGTGTTAATCGTTAATTCACGTTAAGAATATGAGTGCTAGTTTTACTAGAACAAAGGTGGTACCGCGGAATTTAAACAGTGTTTCGTCCTTTATGGATGGAGTACTGTTTTTTAATATAAGAAAGAGAGGAAGATATTATGTATAATGATAAGTTAGAAGAATTATTAAAAGAAGTTAAAAGTTTAACTAAAGTTGATAATAGAAAAGAATTAGATGAATTAAAGAATATTTATATGAGTAAGAATGGTAAGATTACTTTAATACAACAATTAATAAAAGAGATACCTAATGAAGAGAAGAAAGAATTTGGTATAAAAGTTAATGAGATTAGAAATACATTTAATGATTTTTATAATGAATTATTAGAAATTATTACTACTAATGAAATAAATTTAAAATTAGAAAGTGAAAGAATAGATGTTACTTTACCTAGTGAAAAAATTAAAAGAGGTAGCAAACATCCAATGACTAGAATTCAAGAAGAATTTGAAGATATATTTACATCTATGGGATATACAGTTTATGATGGACCTGAAGTTGAAAGTGATGAAAATTGTTTCCAAAAATTAAATTTACCAAAAGGACATCCTGCACGTGATGCTCAAGATACTTTTTATTTAAAGGATGAATATGAAAGATTTTTAATAAGAAGTCAAACATCCACAGCACAAGTTAGAGCAATGGAAGCTAATAAAGAAAAAGGTCCTTTAAGAATTGTTTGTCCTGGAAAAGTATATAGAAGAGATGAAGATGCTACACATAGTCATCAATTTATGCAAATAGAAGGTTTAGTAATTGATAAAAATGTTTCTATGGCTGATTTAAAGGGAACTCTTGAATTATTTTGTAAAAAAATATTGGGAGAAAAAACTAAAGTTAGATTTAGACCTAGTTTCTTTCCATTTACTGAACCTAGTGTTGAAGTAGATGTATCTTGCTTTAAATGTAGTGGTAAAGGATGTAATTTATGTAAACAAACTGGATGGATTGAAGTATTAGGTGCTGGAATGGTACATCCTAATGTTTTAGAAATGTGTGGATATGATAGTAAAGTTTATCAAGGATTTGCATTTGGTACTGGATTAGATAGATTTGCGATGTTTAAATATGGTATTCCTGATATTAGAACTATTTATGGAAATGATATAAGGTTTTTAAATCAATTTGATAGAAAGGATGAAGACTAATGTTGTTAAGTAGAAAATTTGTAAGTGATTATATAGATTTACCAAATGATTTAGATATTAAACAAATTGCTGAAGATATGACTGGTGTTGGTAATGAATATGATAGTGCTGGAAACTTAATTAGCGCTACTAATTTAGTAGTTGGTGAAGTTTTATCGTGTGATGCACATCCTGATAGTGACCATTTACATGTTTGCAAGGTTAATGTTGGAAATGAAATATTAAATATTGTATGTGGTGCTCCAAATGTACGTAAAGGCATAAAAGTTATAGTTGCTCTACCTGGGGCAAAATTACCTGGTGGTGAAATAAAACGTGGTGTAATTCGTGGTGTAGAAAGTAATGGTATGTTATGCTCTATTCAAGAATTAGGTTTAGATAACAAGTTCTTAAGTGATAAAGATAAGAATGGAATACATGAACTTTTTGTTGATGCAGAAGTTGGTAGTGATCCAATAAAATTATTAGGTTTAGATGATGAAGTAATTGATTTTGAACTTACTAGTAACAGAGGAGATTTGTTAAGTATATTAGGTATGGCTTATGAATTAGGTGCTATTTATAAGAAACAAGTAAAAGATATTGATTTAAAATATAATGAAATAGATGAATCTGTTAAAAATGAATTTGATGTAGAAGTTAAAACTGATGATTGTACTTTGTTTTTAGCAAAGAAAGTTAAAAATGTTAAGATATGTGAAAGTCCTGATTTTATAAAAAATAGATTAATCGCTAGTGGAATTAGACCAATAAATAATGTAGTAGATATTTCTAATTATGTTATGTTAGAAACAGGACAACCATTACATTTCTATGATGCAGATAGATTAGGTAATAAGATAATTGTTAGAAATGCTACTGATGGAGAGAATTTAACTACATTAGATAATACATTAAGAACTTTAACTAGTGAAGATATTGTTATTGCTAATGAAAAAGAATCAGTAGGACTTGCTGGAGTAATGGGTGGATTATCTACTGAAGTAGAAGAAGATACTAAAAATATTATAATTGAATCTGCTATATTTGATAGTGTTAAGATACGTAAAACTTCTAAGAAAATATTAAGAAGTGAAGCAAGTAATAGATTTGAAAAAGGAATAGACCCTAAACGTACTTATATGGCTATTGATAGAGCATGTCATTTATTAGAAAAATATGCTGATGCTAGTATTTTATCTGATACTATTATTTATGATACTACTGATAAAGAAGATAAAGTTATTAATATAACTAAAGAAAAGATATGTAGAGTTTTGGGAATTGATATAAGTGAAGAAGATATAATTTGTATTTTTAAATCTTTAGGATTTGATGTTAATAAGAAAAATGATATTTTAGAAGTAGTTGTTCCAACACGTAGATTAGATATAAAAATTGAAGAAGATTTAATTGAAGAAGTTGGAAGAATATATGGTATGGATAAGATTGTTGGTAAATTACCTGTATTTGAATCTAAATTAGGATATTATGATAAGACTAAAAGAGCATTAAAAAATAAATTAGTAGATTTAGGTTTAAATGAAACATTATCTTATTCTTTGATACCATTAAGTGAAGTAAAAAAATATACTGTAGATGAATTTACTCCTATAAGTTTGGCTGATCCTATGAGTGAAGATAGAAATACTTTAAGATATAGTTTACTTTATTCTTTAAAACAAATATATGATTATAATAGTGCTAGAAATAATAATGACATTTCTATATTTGAGATAGGTAAATCATTTTATAAAGAAGATGGAATTTATAAAGAAAATAATAATTTAGCAATATTGATGTCTGGTAATTATTATGATGGATTAAATAATAAAAATGTTAATTTCTACATATTAAAAGGTATAGTTGAAGAATGTTTAGATTTCTTAGGATTTAATGGTAGATATAGTTTGGATATAAAGGGTGAATTACCTAAAGAATTACATCCTGGTGTTAGTGCTAATATAATCGTTCAAGGAATGAAGATAGGTATTATAGGTAAATTACATCCTAGTGTTAGTAAGAAAGATATATTTGTTTTTGAAATTAATTTAGATAAATTATTAAGTTTACATCCTACTAGAATGACTTATAAAGATATTCCTAAATTTCCATCAATAGAAAAAGATTTAGCATTTGTTGTTGATAAAAATATTACTAGTTTAGAAATAGAGAAAGTTATAAAGAAAACTGGTGGTAAGTTATTAACTGATATTAATGTATTTGATGTTTATGTTGGAGATAAAGTTGGTAATGATAAAAAGAGTATTGCTTATAATTTAACTTTTAGAGATAATAATCGTACTTTAACTGAAGATGAAGTTATGTTAATATTTAATAATATTATAAGAGATGTAGAAAATAAATTAAATGCTAGTGTTAGGGATAAATAATTATATAAACTAAAACCATGAAATAGTGATTGAAATATATCACTTTTTTTGATATGATTTATTTATGATAGAGAGTAGTAAGAGGTGTGAATGAAAAATAATTTATTGTGGAAGGTTATTATAATTTTATGTTTGAGTCCTATTATATTAACTATTTTATATGGATTGTATGTGTCAATTTTTGGTACTGAACCGTTATTTTGCATGGGAGAATGTGATGCTATTTATGGTTTTGAAGCATTTAAGATTTCATTATATACTTTGTTTCTTTTATTAATGCATTTTTGGTACATAGCATTATTGTTGTTTTTATTGTTAATTATTTCTATAGTTAATTTAGTAAAAAAATAAATTGATTGTTTCGTTTAATAGGATGTCAAGTACATCTTTTTTTCTTGTTAAAAACTTATAGACATTATATACTTATATTGGAGATGTGTAGTTATGAAAAAATTAAATAAACAAAATAAAGATTATTTAAGTTGGGATGAATATTTTATGGGAATTGCTGTTTTATCAACTATGAGAAGTAAAGATCCTAATACTAGAGTTGGTGCTTGTATAGTTAGCAAAGACAATAGAATATTATCAATTGGGTATAATGGTGCTCCGAATGGATATAAAGATGATGTATTTCCTTGGGATAGAGAAGGTGATCCTAAAGATACTAAATATTTTTATGTATGTCATTCTGAATTAAATGCTATACTAAATTATGGAGGTAGTAGAAGTGACTTAGTTGGTTCTAAATTATATGTAACATTATTTCCATGTAATGAATGTGCTAAAGTAGTAGTACAAAGTGGGATTAAAGAAGTAATATATTTATCTGATAAATATCATGGTACTGATGCAACTGTTGTTAGTAAAAAAATATTTGATGTTTGTGGTGTTAAATATAGACAATTTGATGGTCAAAGTAAAAATATAGTAATTAATTTAGATTAGGTGATAATATGTATTGTTCTAAATGTGGTGTAGAAAATAAAAATAGTAATAAATATTGTTATAATTGTGGTAATAAATTGGATATTAAGAATAGTGTGACAAGTAGTGGATATAAAGAAACTAGTTTAGTATTAGGTATAATATGTTTAATATGTAGTATGTTTCTAAGCGTTGTTGGTTTTATACCTGGTATTATTAGTTTGATTTATGGAAATAAATATAAAAAAGAAAGTGGTAGTTACGGTACTGGTTTTATATTAAGTATAATTGGTATGATCATTGGAGTAATAGAAATGATTTTCTTTATATTATTTATATCTTTGATAATAAATTTTGGATATTATGAAAAAACTAATGATTCTACTTTAGAAAATATTAATAATGTATATAATAGTAATTTAATGGAATTATAGATTTTTTATATTTTATATGTTATCATAAATTACAGTTTGGTTGTGATATATGTGATAGAATTAAGAAAGATAGAAAATTGTGACTTATATCAAATAATTGGTATTATTAGTGAAGATAATTTACTTTTAAATACTTTTGGTGTTGGAAATAATATAAAAAGTAGATTATTAAATAGTTGTTATGCATGTTTTATTTGTTTAAATGGTGTTCGAATTGGATTTATTAATGTTGTTGATAAAAATAATATATATGAAGTAGATATGGGAATATTATCAATGTATAGAAATAAAGGATATGGTACAATGGCTTTGAGAATGTTAAGAGAAAGTATTTTATGTTATTGTAGAAATGTTATAATTCAAACTGAAAGAAGTAATATTGCTGCTAATAAGAGTATTATTGATAATGAATTTAGGTTAATAAAGAAAGATGGGAAGTATAATTTTTATAGTATGTAATTATTCTTTTTTTAAAGAAAAAATATAATATAATATTTTTAGATGGGAGATAGTTTATGCAAGAAATTATTTTGTCTATTATGGGGAAGTATGGATATATTGGTGTTTTTTTACTTATTATGATTGAAAATGTTTTTCCACCTATACCGAGTGAAGTAATATTGTTATTTGGTGGATTTATGACTACATATACTAAATTAAATATAGTTGGTATGATAATTGCTAGTACGTTAGGTTCAATATTTGGTGCTATAATTTTATATTATATTGGTAAGATTTTTAATAAAGATAGGTTGAAAAAATTGATATCAGGTAAGCTAGGTAAGATACTTAGACTTAAAGTTAGTGATATTGATAATGCAGATAGTTGGTTTGATAATAAGGGTAATAAGACTGTGTTTTTTTGTAGGTTTATTCCTTTAATACGTAGTTTAATAAGTATACCAGCTGGTATGAGTGAGATGTCTATGGTAAAATTTTTATTATATACGTTGTTTGGTTCATTAATATGGAATACGGTGTTAATAATTGTTGGTAGTGTAGTTGGTGAAAATTGGACTAAAATAGTTGGTATTTTGGATACATATTCACATATTGTTGTAATAATTTTATTTATTATTGTTGTTATAGGAATTTATTTCTTTTATAGAAAGCGTAGTAATAAGAAGAATTAGTCTTCTTTTTTTAAACAAAAAATTTATTTATACATATAATGTTATATCGGAGGTTATTATATGAACTTTGATGATAAGATAAATAGAATAATTGAAAATGGTGAAATAAAAAAAAGATTATGTGAGATAGGTGTATGTGGTACTATTGGACCTCGTGGTTGTAAGGGAGATGTAGGACCAACAGGTCCACAAGGAATTCAAGGTGTACCTGGTCCAACTGGTCCCCAAGGGCCAATAGGTCCACAAGGAATTCAAGGTGAACAGGGTGTGCAAGGATTAGTTGGTGCTACTGGTGCAACGGGTCCTCAAGGTCCTACGGGTACTGGATTAAAAATATTAGGTTCTTATGATACGATGGAAGAATTAGAAAGAATGCATCCGGTCGCTCAAGATGGAGATTGTTATATAATTCAAAAAACTTTAGTAGTTTGGGATCATGAAACAAATTCTTGGAAAGAAACAGCTGTTATTGAAGGGCCTCCAGGAGAAAGTGCTACTATTGAAGTAGGTAGAACTGAAACAATCGAGGCGGGAAATGAAGCACAAGTTTTAGAAAATGTTGTGGGTAATCATCATGTATTTGATTTTTTGATTCCAAAAGGTGATAAAGGAGATAAGGGAGATGTTGGTTTACAAGGAGAAGTTGGTCCGCAAGGTGAAATTGGTCCAATTGGGCCAATTGGACCTAGAGGTTTACCTGGAGAAATAGGTATAAGTGAAGTGATTGTGATAGATGGAACCGAAACTGTGGAAAGTGATGAAGATGCAAGTGTGCAAGATGATTTTGATAGAAATATACATCATTTAACTTTCTATATTCCTAAAGGTGAAAAAGGAGAACAAGGTATACAGGGAATACAAGGTTTACCTGGTCCGACAGGACCTACTGGACCATCCTATTATAATCCAACAGCTTATAGTGCAATTTTATTTATTAGTTTTCAAGATACAGATAAAGCAGGAACTGTTAATGTGTATACAAAGAGAATGATACCTGGTGTTAGCAGTGATATTGAAGTACCAAATAATTTAGATATAAATGTTTTACGAACTGGTATTTTTGAAATTACTTTATGTGGTAGAATATCTGGAGTATCAGAAACTAATGGAGCTTCATTTTATCTATACAATGAAACTACTGGAGAAATAGTAAGTGATTTAGATTGCATTTTGAATAAAGGAACTACGGTAGATATGAATTTTTCTGAAACCAATGTTGTTGATATATATGGACCAGCAACGTTACATTTAGTAACTAAAATAGATAATGAAAATAATTCAGATGTTAAATTTACTTATATAAATTTATTGATGAAAAGATTATAAATTATAATGTTTTATATTAAATCTGTTATAATTTGTTCTTTTTTTTACGTTTAAATTATGATATTATTTAATTGTATAATGATTTAAGACATAAAAATTGTATTTTTAGACAATAAATGTGTTATTTTAATTATGTTAATTTAAAATATTTGATACTTTTTAGGGGGGATTCATGATGAAAATAGTATTTGATATAGATGGAACACTAACTGATTTTAATAAATTTATTAGAGATAATGCTTATGTTTATTTTAAAGATGAATATGGAATGGATGTAGTTTATCCTGACAAGCTTGAAATAGAAGATATTTTAGATATGAATACTTTTTTTGCAAATAAATATAATTGTAATTTAGAAGAAGCAAAACAGTATACAAAAAAGGCATTGGATAAATTTTGGGTTAATTTACCAAGATTTGTAAAATTTTCTTTACTTGGTAAATTTAGAGATGGTACTAGTGAATTTATTAATGAATGTATAAAAAAAGGACATATAGTTGAAGTACATACAAGTCGTGCTAAAACAACTGAAAATAATATAATTGGTAGGATTTCTAGGAGGTTTACTTATTTGCAATATAGATTAAATGGAGTAAATATTCCTTATGATAGTTTTTTCTTTTATAAAAATGATAAGGATAAGGTTAAAGGAATTATTGAAGCAAAACCTGATATTGCATTTGATGATAAGCCTGAAATTTTAACTGTCTTGAATCAAAATGGAATTAAAACTGTTTGTGTAAATGGTAATCATAATAAAGACGTTGAAGAAACTAAAATGTTAAAAAAAGTAGATGATTTTGTAAATGTTGACAAAGTTGTTGATAAACTTTTGAAAGATAAAAAATTTACGATTTCTAATAGAATTTATGATTCTAATAAATTTTACAAAAAAGTAAGACTTATTATTCCAATTATTTTAAATAAATTTAAGCCAATAGTTTTAAATATGGATAATTTAGTTGACTTTAATGATGAAGGAGTAGTTATTGCGCCAAATCATCAATCAACATTAGATCCTTTAGTTATAACTAGTGTTATAGACAATAATATACATTGGGCAGCTTTAAAACGTTTTTTCGATGCAGAAGATAGTATATTTAATAATAGTAAAAATCCTTTGTTGTGTAAAATTACTTCTTATTCTTTTAAAAAATTCGAATATTTTCCAATTGAAAGGTTAAGAGATAATCCTAATGCTAATAATATAAAATCTTTAAGAGATATGTCACTATTTTTAAAAAGTAATCAATGTATTGGTATATTTCCAGAAGGTACTACAAATAAAGATAAAACTAAAGATTTTGGTGTTTTTGAACCTAGTTTCTTATCACTTGCTAAAAGTGATGATGCGTGGGTTCAACCAATTAATGTTTTGTGGATAAAAGAATTGGAAATGGAAAACAAATTAATCTTAAATTTTGGTAAACCATTCAAAATAAATGATAAATCTATAGAAGAATCTTTAAAAATATATCTTGATATTCAACGTTCTAGTTTAAAAGAGAGCAAAGAATTTGTAAAAAAATTAAGTGATTCTAAAAAATATATAAAAAAGATTTAAAATATTTTTAATTTATAGTATAATTGACTTATAAAGATAAGGAGTGTGTTTATTATGCATCCTAGTATACTTTTACTTGCAATAAGCTTAATTTATACTATTTTAATTTTTATACAATTTTCTATTAAAGATAAAAAAAATACTTTAGAAAATAAGATATATATGTCTTTATTAATAACTGTTATTATAGGAATAATATTAGATATATGTGGAATATATTGTCATTTATTACTTCCTGATACTAGTTTTATAAGATGGTTTGTAGTTAAACTTTATTTGGCATATTTGTTAGTTTTTGTATATTTAATTACTGTATATGTTGTACTTGTTTCTTATAAAAAAGAAATGAATTTAGTTAAAGAAAAAGAAACTAATAAGAAAGTTAAACATATTGTAAATTTTTTAACGTTTGTTTTGATTATTTCTCTAATATTAAATTTTATATTAACTTATACTTATTATAAAAATGGTAACGAAGTTTATTTATTTGGACCTAATACAATTTATGTTTATGGTATTAGTGCTTTAGGAATAATCAGTTGGGTATATTTTGTAATTAAAAATAGAAAAGGTATTTCGTTAAGAAAAATTATTCCTATCTTATTATTTGTCGTTTTTTGTGTACCTGTTATATTATTACAATTATCAAATCCTCAAATACTAGTTGTGACATCATTAACAGCATTTTTAATTAATTTTATGTATCATACTATTGAAAATCCAGATTTGAAACAATTAGAAGAAGTTACTAGAAATAATGAAATTACTGAACAAGCTTATATAGATAAATCTAATTTTATATTTGAAATGACTCAAGAAGTTAGAGAACCATTAAATTACATAAAAAATACTAGTAAAGAATTAGTAGATAATGATAGAAAAAAAGAAGAATACCAAGAAGGATTAAATTATATATATAATGCTTCTAGACAATTAGATTTTGTAGTTAATGATGTTTTAAATGTTAGTAGTTTAGATGTACAAAAAGTTAAAATATTAAATAACAGATATAATCTTGATATGATTTATGATGATTTAGTTAAAAGAATAGAAAATAGTATTAATAATAATGTTGAATTTAGACATACTATTCCAAGTAAAGTTCCATATTTGTATGGGGATAATATAAAATTAAAACAAATTTTGTATTCTATACTAATGGATTCTGTTAAAAAAACTGAAAAAGGTTTTATAGAATTTAATATAGACACTATAGAAAAATATGATGTGTGTAGAGTTATATTTAGAATAACAGATAGTGGTGTTGGTATAGGAATTGATAAAATAAATGAAATATTAAGTACTACTAGTGAATTAAATAAAGACGATATAGTTAATTTAGAAAAATCAGAATTTAATATAAAGTTATGTCAAAAAATTATTAAGTCTTTAGGTGGAAATATGTTAATTAAAAGTAAACTTGGTAAAGGTACTGAAGTAATACTAACAATAGATCAAAAGATATATAGAGAAAAGGAAGATAAAAATAATAACTTGTTTAATAGTTACAGTAATAAAAGAGTATTGGTTGTTAATCAAGATAAAAAAGTAAACGAAATAATAAAAAAAGTTTTTAATGAATCTGATATAAATGCTTCATATATGCTTTATGGTGCTGATGCAATAGATAGAATAAAAAGTGGTAAAAAATATGATTACATAATAATAGAAGATGATATGAAAGAAATGAGTGGATACGAAACATTAAAAAAATTAAAAGAAATAAGTAAATTTAATGTTCCATGTATAGTAGTATTAGATTTTAATAAAGAGAATATAAAGAAACATTATTTAGATGATGGATTTAGTGATTATATTTTAACTAGTGATTTGAGAAATGAATTAAAAAGAATTATGGAAAAATATTAAACTTATAAAATTTTATAAGTTTTTTTCTTAACAATAATGTATCATGTGATACAATATATTTAGAGTGGATGTGATATATTGCCTAAAAGTGTTGTAATAACAAAAGAAAGGATACTTGATACGGCATTTTTGTTAGCTAGAAAAAAGGGAATGAGTGGTGTTAGTAACAGAGAAATTGCTAAAAAACTTAATTCATCTATTAGACCTATATATTATCAATTTAAAAATAGTGAAGAATTGAATAAAGAATTAATTAGCAAAATAGAACATTATTTTTTTGATTATATATTTGATTTTGGTAATGGTAAAGTTAGCTATAAAGATGCTGGTATTAGATATATTTCTTTTGCTAGAAATGAAAAAAATCTATATAAAATATTATTTATGAGTGAATATAATATGTTTTGTGATGAATTTGTTAAATCTGATGAATATAATTTTAGTAAATTACAAGATTTAGTAAAAGTTAGTACTAAATTGGATAGTGATTGTGCATTTGATTTTCATATGAAGATGTGGATTTTCACACATGGTATTGCAACTTTAGTTGCTACTGATACAATTAATTTTAGTGATGAAGATATATCAAATTTGTTAACAAGCCAATATAAAGCATTAATGAAATTAGAAGGAGAAAGTAAAAAATGATTGAAATAAATAATGTGAGTAAAACTTATAATGGTGTTAAGAGAGCGATTAAAGATGTTAGTTTTAAAGTTGATGGAGGAGAAATATTTGGGTTTATAGGACATAATGGTGCTGGAAAAACTACTATGATAAAATCTATTGTTGGAATACTTGATTTTGAAGAAGGAGATATTTTGATAAATGGTAAATCTATAAAGAATAATTCTATTGAATGTAAGATGGATATTGCATATGTTCCTGATAATCCTGATTTATATGAAAATATGAGAGCGATAGATTTTATAAATTTTGTATGTGATATGTATGAAATTGATAAAGATACTAGGAAGAAGAATATTTTAAAATATGCTAAGATGTTTGAAATTAGTGATAAACTATGTGATGATATATCAAGTTTTTCACATGGTATGAAACAGAAAGTTGCATTGATTGCAGCATTAAGTCATGATCCTAAAGTGTTAATAATGGACGAGCCATTTGTTGGATTAGACCCTAAGGCTGTATTTGATATGAAAGAAATAATGAGAAATATGGCTAAGGAAGGTAAAACTATTTTCTTTTCAACACATATTTTGGATGTTGCAGAGAAGTTATGTGATAGAGTAGCAATTATAAAATCTGGACAGATTGTTAAAATAGGTAAGATGAAAGATATTAAAGGTGATGAATCTTTAGAAGAAGTATTTCTTGAGTTAGGTGAACAAGCATGAGAAAAATATTTTCACTTATAAAAGCAACGTTTAGTCAAGATATGAATTTCTTAAACTATAAGTCTAAAAAAAATAGTAAAAACAAATTATTTTTACCAATATTTTTATTTATTCTAGTAAGTATCAGTATAGGCAGTTATGCAGAATTAATTGCAAAGCCTTTATATGAAGTGAATATGACTTACGTTTTATTAACGTTATTTCTATTCGTTGTTTCAATTTTAACTTTTATGCAGGGAATATATAAATCACAAGGAATTTTATTTGAATCTAAAGATAATGATATGTTATTTTCTTTACCTATTAAAAAAAGTACTATATTATTTTTAAGAATGTTCAAGTTAATTTCATTTCAATATATTTATAATTTGATGTTTTTATTACCATGTTATTCAATATATATTTATCATGAAGGAATTAGTTTGTCATTTTTATTACTTAGTATATTAGAAATATTGTTAGTACCACTCTTACCAACTATATTATCTAGTATACTTGGGTATATTGTTATGATGGTATCTAGTAGATTTAAATCTAAAAAAATTATACAAACTTTAATATCTATATTTATATTTTTAGGAGTATATTATTTAAGTTTTAATTTAGATAATTTTGTTAATGATATTGCAAGTAAGGCAACTAGTATAAATGATATGTTAAGTAAAATATATTATCCTATAGGTTCTTATATTAGTTTAATAAATAAATTTGATATAGTTACTTTTATTAAAATGTTATTAATAAATATTATTCCATTTATTATATTTATTATATTAGGTTCTAAATATTATTTCAGTATTATATTTAAATCTAGTGAAACTTCTGTTAAAAGAGGAGGAAAAGTTTCATATAAATCTAGAAGAAAAATATTTAGTTTATGTAATAAAGAATTAAAAAGATATTTTTCTAGTCCAGTATATATGTTTAATACTTCTTTTGGATTAATTCTTTTACTTATTGCAAGTATACTTTTATGTGTTAAAGGGAAAGATATTTTATCTAGTATATTTAGTCAATATGGTATTAGTGGTAATATGTCTATAAATTTGGTCTTTATTGTGGTATTGTTATTTAGTTTATTTTTTACTAGTATAACATCCTCTAGTATAAGTTTAGAGGGAAAAAGTATTAATATTACTAAGAGTTTACCTGTTATGATAAGTACTATATTTAATTCTAAATTATTAATGGCTATAGTTATTGAAATGCCATTTGTTGTTATTAGTTTATTGATTATTTCTATAAAATTTAAATTAAGTTTTGTATATTTTATATTAGTTTTACTATTTAGTTTATTGATAGTATTGTGTAATGGTATGACTGGTTTAATAGTAAATTTAAAATATCCTAAATTAAATTATAGTAGTGATACTGAGGTTGTTAAACAAAGTATGAGTTCTATGATATCAGTATTTATTGGATTATTGTTCTTTGTTGGCATAACATTTTGTTTATTTAAATTTATTGATGTTATTTCTTTGAATTTATTGATTTTAATAATTATTGTTGCGCTAGGAATTATATGTAGTGGGTTATATTACTTTTTAAATAAATTTGGTGTAAAAGATTATGAGAGGCTGAGTGTATAATGCTCAATATATTCAGATTATTAGAGTATGTTTTTTATTTTATTAGATTATATTTGCTATATGTTATTTAATTATTTTAAAATTAAAAAGAAACAATTTGATCATAAGTTAAGAATACTTATTGCTTCTTTTTTATTATAATATTCTTGTATCATTATTTCGTATTCATCTACAAAATGTTGAATAGTTTGATGTTTAATATTTGTGTTTTCATTGAAATATTGATTTTCGTAATCTTCTATAGTTTGAAATAGTAGTATTATATTAAAAGAGTTAACATTTGACAATGAGATTGTTTTTAACATATGATATGTTTTTTCATAATTATTTATACTTAAATTATTAGAATTTATGAAATTATTTATAATATATGATTTGGTTGATAAATATTTTAAATTATGTATAAAATTTGAGATTATTAATTCTTTATATTTTTTATTATAGTAATCCATATAATTGTTGTTTATTGTATCTATTTTGTTATTAATTAATTTAATTAATCTTTTATTTTTAATCATTATATCTATTATGCAATTTTTAAATTTGTTTATAAAATAAAAGTCTGTGTTAAATCTTTTTAATATGTAATTTAATATTTTTATTGATGTTTCGTTTATAGATTCTTTTTCCATCGTTAACCCTCCTAACATTATTATATCATAATATGTGAGTTAATTGTTCACATATTTTAAAAAAATATAATGAGATAATATATATGGTGATTACTATAATATGAGCAGTATAAATATTTATGATGTAATTAGGCACAATATTAAGAAATATAGGAAAGAGAAGAATATAACACAGGCTGAACTTGCTGAAAGATGTAGAGTTAGTCATGATTATATAAGACAAATTGAATCAGACAAAGTTGCTAAAACTTTTTCTGTTCAAACCTTATATGATATTTCTGTTGTATTAGATATTAATCCTGGTATGTTATTTGAAATTGAATGAAATACTCTTTATGAGTTTTTTTATTTATGTTATAATTTTTTAGAGGTGAATTATGATGAAAGTAATTGTTTGTTCTAAGAATAAGGCTAAAATTGATGCTGTTAATAATGTTATCAAAGATTTCTTTTTAGATTTTACTATTGTTTCTTTAGAAACAGAAAGTGGTGTTTCTGAAACTCCGATTGGCGATGATGAGGGTATTAAAGGTTCAAAAAATAGAATTAATTCTGCATTAAAACAGGATAATAGTGGAAATTTATATGTTGCAATGGAAGGAATTTTGACAGAAAGTAGTTGTGGTACTTTTTTATGTGGGTGGACTGTTATATATGATAAAGATTTAAATAACTATTATTATGGTTGCAGTGCTAAAGTGAAGGTTCCTGATGAAATAATAAATAATTTAAATAAAAATCAGAGATTATCTGATGTTGTTGCTAAATATTATGATAGAACAGATAAAGATGTTAGTGTATTTGGAACTAATGGCATATTGACTAATGGTTGTTATACGAGAACTCGTGAATTTACTGATTCTATATTATGTGCAATTAGTAGTGGATATAAGATGATAGAAGAGTAATTGTTGAAAAGTGTTTTATATTGATATTATATTATAAATTTTTAGATTCAGTAATGGGTCTTTTTTAATTTATAATATATAATCAAGTGTTTTTAAGTTGTTTTCGCTTGCTTTTAATGTTTTCTAAGTGTTTTTTTTAATGGTAAATATTCAATATACTAAATAGTAAATTAAACGTATAATAAATTGAAAGGGGTTTGATCATGAGAGTAATAAATGATAGTATTAATAGAATAACTCAGCATTACAGTAATAAGGGACATAGAGGTGTAGATTTAGGTTGGAGAAGTGATGAAAATCAAAATAGAGTATATTCAAATTGTAAAGGTGTAGTTTATGAAATACAAACTGGAATAACTACTTTAAGGGGTTCAACTGGAACTAAATCTTGGGGTAATTATGTATTAATTAAGCATCCTAATGGAATGTTTAGTAGATATGCACATTTAAGAGAAGTTTATGTTAGTGTTGATCAAGAAGTTGATGAAAATACTTGTGTAGGGCTTATTGGTGAAAGTGGTAATGTTACTGCAAGACATTTACATTTTGAAGTATCAAAATCATATAGTTCTAGTACTAGAATTAATCCTGAACCGTATTTAGAGAGGGCAATATATTCTGGAAATAAATCAAAATATTGTGCTTATGATAATGTTAAAAATAAATGGTTACCAGAGGTACAAGTAGGTACTAATGCATATGCAGGTAATTTAGGTAATGGTGTGAGTGGTTTTAAATTAGAAAATGCTACTTATAGAGTGCATGATAAAAAGAAAGGTTATTGGTTACCATGGGTTGATGGATATAACGGATATGCTGGTAATTTACCCAATGATATTGATGCAGTTCAAATAAAAAATAGAACCTATAGAGCTTATGATAATAAGAAGAAAAAGTGGTTACCATGGGTAAATGGTACTAATGGATATGCTGGAAATATGAACAATTCTGTTGGTGGAATTCAAGTTAAGTAGATTAGTTAATTCTAGTCTATTTTTAAAAATTAATCTTATGATTCTTTATAGATTTAGTGTATCTAAATAACAGTATTTTTTTGTGATATAATATAAATGTAAATAATTTTTAGATTATTTTAAAATAAAGTTGGTGAAAGAAATTATGGGAAAAATTTATATTATTACAGGTGCAAATGGTTTTTTAGGAAACAATATTATAAGAAAATTAGAGAAAAATGTTGATAATGAAATTAGAGCTTTTGTTTTAAATGGTGAATCTATAGAATCACTTAAAAATTTAAGGTGTAAAATATATTATGGTGATGTTACGAAAAAAGAATCTTTAACTTCTATTTTTGAAAATATTGATGGAAAAGAAGTTTTTGTAATTCATTGTGCAGCAATTGTGTATATAAAATCAAAGTATAATCCATTGGTTTATAATGTTAATGTTAATGGTACTAAAAATATAATTGACAAAGTTTTAGATATAAATGCAAAACTTGTATATATTAGTAGTGTTCATGTAATACCAGAAAAGAATAATGATTCTATATTATCTGAAATAAAAAATTTCAACCCTGATAATGTTGTAGGATTATATGCAAAAACAAAAGCAATAGCTGCTAAGTGTGTTATGGATGCAGTAAAGAAAAAAAATTTAAATGCTTGTATTATACATCCTTCTGGAATTATTGGTCCGTATGATTTTGGTAATAGTCATTTAACTCAATTAGTAAAAAAAATTATAAATGGTCAACTTTTTGCTTGTGTAAAGGGTGGGTATGACTTTGTCGATGTTAGAGATGTAGCTGATGGAGTAATTAGTGCATCTGAAAAGAATAATAGAGGGGAATGTTATATTTTATCTAATAGATATGTTACCATTAAAGAATTGGCTGACGTGATTTGTGATATACTAGGAAGAAAGAAAATTAAAATTGTATTGCCAATTTTTGTAGCAAAAATAATAGCACCTTTTTTTGAACAATATTATAATCTTAAAAAACAAACACCACTTTTTACAAGATATTCTTTATATACATTATCTTCTAATTCTAACTTTTGTAATAAAAAGGCAAAAAAAGAATTGAATTTTATAAATAGAGATATTACTGACACTATTATAGATACTATTCAATGGATTGAAAATAATAAAATATAATATTTATAATAAAACCTCATATAGAAAAAATATGAGGTTTATTAACATTATTTTTAAATTAAACAATCTTTATTTTTTGAATTGACTAGTATAATTATTTTTTAATTTTATCAAAATAAACATCAAAATTGCTATTATATTGATTTTCTATTGCAATAATAAAGTCATTTTTATATTTTTCGTCAAAGCCGCTAAATGATTTATTACCTATTATGGTATATGGTACTCCAGTTAATTTATCCCCCATATTTTCTGCAAAAGTGTAAACTAATTTTTTGTTTTCATCATTATACCAAGTTTCAAAGGTATATAAATTATAATAATTACCATATGTTTCTTTTATACTTTCAAAAAATTCAAATTCTTTAGCACAATGAGGACAACCTTTTCCCCAAAAAAAGTAAATATTTACTTTATTATTTTCTTTTATTATGTTTTCAATTTTAACATCTGTTAATATTTTATTTTCTTCTGTTATGGAGTTTGTTTGGCTTGTTTGATTATTGTTAGTAGTTTCATTTTTAAACTTTATATATTTTGTAAACCAACTTTCAAATTCTTTTTTAGAAGTATAATATTTTATATCTTCATCTTTATTTGCTTCTAAAAAATCAACCATTTTTCCTTTATTATAAATAATAAAGGAGGGATAGTATTTTATGGTTTTTCCTATTTTTGTATTTTTAATATTTGAGAAGGCGATTTTATAAATACTTATTTTTTTTTCTTCTAAGAAATCTTTTAAGATACTTTCAAAATTTGTAGAAGTTATACATAGTGGTTGATATACAAATACTACAAAGGATTCTTTATTATCAATTAATTTATTAAGTTCATTAATATTTATTTCTGTCATATTATTTTTTCCATAATAATTATTTTCTAAATAAAATACTTTTTCTTTTTTATTAATAATAAGAATATTTGCTATTAATATTGATATGAAAAATAAAATTAATAAACTTATTGTTACTTTCTTTTTCATTATTTAATTTTTGTTAAATTATCAAAATCAATGTTATGATAGTTTACTTTCCAAAAATCATATTTTGTTTTTGAATCATAATTATTTATTGTACTTATATTATGTTTCCCTACATAATTCCAATATCCACCAACATTGTATATTTTATCTTTATTCCAGCCTAGTGAAATAAGCATTTGCTTAGTAAAATTAGCATAACCTCCTGCTCCACACATTATAAAAATATACTTGTCTTTAGGGAAAAGATACTCTAATATGTCCATAGATTCTTTATAATTTGCAATGTAATTTCCATTTTTATCTAGTGAAAATAATGTTTTTCCTTTGTATAATCCTGATATATTTTCGCTAGCTTTTTGTTCTATATACTCCTGAGGAAATTCAGTTAAATAAGCATAAGGAATTACTTCAAAGCCTTCGATAAATCCTGTTAATTCTCTTTCTCCGCCTTTATTTTCCCAAGTTGCAGTATCCATAAGCATTCTTACATCGCGGTATACTGTATCGTTTCTACCTAAATAATTATCAATTGTTTTTTCATTTATATTTTTGTCAATATCATATATTCCCCTAAGTCCTTCTGATTTTTCTTGTTTTGGTAATGGTTTTTCTAAATTTGCATTAGATGATATAAATATAAAATAACTTCCTACCCCTCCTATTAAAATACAAATAATTGCTATAGCTAAAATAAATTGTTTTTTCATTTTTATTATCATTCCTTTCTTCAATTTTTTTAATATACTTTGTAATTTAAATGTTTTTTATTTCATAATTTAATATTCCTTTCAACAGTTATTTTTTGTCTATGATATCTATAACTAAATTATAACATATATTTTTATTTTATATAAAAATATATAGTGTTATTTATGTTTTTTAATTATAATTTGGTTAAGAAATTAAAAACTCAATTTTTAAATTATTATATTGATACAATTATTAAACAAAAAAAATCAATCATTTCTGATTGATTATATATATCAAGTTCAAACTAAACAGTTCGAACAGATTCGTTAATGAAGTGGTAAATAAAGATATTTAAAACTCCTTAAGACAGTTGATAAACTACTAATTACAAGATAATTATAACATTTTTTCTATAAAAAGTATCAAAAAAAATATATTTTAATTCCTATAGCGATAAAACTGATTTGTGGAGTGCATACGAATGGAGTAAATCTTCACAATTCAATTATTTTAAGTCGAACTAATGATACTAGCATTGATAAAATTAAGTATAGGAGTAATTTTTTTATATTTTAAAATTAAAAAGGTTATTTCTAAAATAAAGAAGTAACCTTATTACATAAAAATATAGTTACCATATTGATTTTTAATTTAATTTTTGTTAAAATAGTAAATAGTGTTGTACTATCAAATGATAATATGGAGGCGTTAGAATGAACAACGATTTTATACAAGAATTGTATAATTGGTATTCTTCTAAAAAAATGAAAAACTTTTTTGAATTTGCTCAAGGAGAAAAAAGAGTATTGCTAGAACTCAAGTTAGCAAAAGGAGATATTTCACCAAGTGATTTATGTCAAAAATTAAGTGTAAGTAAACAAAGAATTACATCAATTCTTAATTCTTTGTATGGAAAAAAATATATAACGATAAATATAGATGAAAATGATAGAAGAAAAACAAATATTAAATTAACACCCAATGGTAAAAAATATATTGATAAATTAAGTGATGATGTGTTAACAGATTTAAATAAAACAATAAGTAAAATTTCTCCAAAAGATATAGATAAATTAACTGAAATAATTGCTAATATAAATAAAATATTAAATGAATGAAAGGAGCTTCTATGGTAAGGAATAATTGGTATAAACTTGATAATGTAGGTAAATTTTATTCTTTTACAAATAAGAATAAAATACCTGCTGTATTTAGATATTCGGTTAGTTTAAAAGGAGTAATAGATGAAGAAATATTACAAAATGCTCTTAATGATATTTTAAAGTATTTTCCTAACTTTAATTGTCATTTAAAAAAAGGAATATTTTGGTATTATTTAGAAAACGCCAATAAAATTGTTGAAGTTAAAAAAGAAAATGAGCCTATTTGTTCTAAAATATATAAAGATAAAGATGATGTATTATTTAGAGTAAGCCATTATAAAAAAAGAATAAATTTTGAAGTTTCTCATATTTTATCTGATGGTCGTGGAAGTTTAATTTTCTTTAAGTCCTTAATATATCAATATTTAATTTTAAAAGAAAAATTGACAGATATAGAATTAGATGTTGATTCTTCGATTTTTGAAAAAAACGAGGATAGTTTTGATAAATACTATACAAAAGAAAAAATAAAAATTCCTAAAGGCAGAAAAATATATCAATATAAGGGAAAAAAGAAAAATACTATTACTTATATGGAGTATCATATTTCTACTAAAGAAACTTTAGAATTAGCCCACAAATATAATGCTAGTTTAACGGCATTATTAACTTCTGTACTTATATGTTCTTATCAAGAGATGATGAAAGAACTAGAATTAAATAAAAGTATAAAGATAGATATACCAGTTGATTTAAGACAATTTTTTAAATCTTCTACTTCAAGAAATTTTTTTGGTCTTACTTCTGTTACATATAAGTTTGATTCTAAAAATTATGATTTTGCTGATGTGATTCATAGTGTGAATAGCGAGTTGCAAAAAAATGTTACAACAGAAAGATTAAAAATAAGAATGAATCAAATGATTTCATTAGAAAAAAATGTCTTTGCTAGATTTGTGCCAATTTTTATTAAAGATATAATACTAAAAATAGCAGATTTAATTTCATCTAATGGTTGTACTTCTTGTTTATCTAATATTGGAGCAATAAAAGTTGATGAAAAGTTAGAAAAATATATTGAAAACTTTAATGTGTTAAATGCTTCTGGATCTCTAAAACTTACAATATGTTCGTTTAAAGATGATTTATCTATTGGGATTTCTTCAAAGTATGTAAATAATGATATTGTCAAAAACTTTTGTCGTTTTTTTAAAGAAAGTGGCATAAATGGAGTTATGAATATCAGCGAGGAGGAAATATGAGAAAATGTAATAAATGTAACATTGAATTTAATGGCAATTTTGAAATGTGTCCATTATGTAATTCTAGGATGATAGGAAAAAAAACAGATAATGTTTTTCCAAAAATAAAAACTTCTAATCCTACTTTACTTTATAAAGTTTTATCATTTGTTTCCTTTGCAATAGGAGTATTGTTTGCATTTACTGAATATGTAATATCCAAGTCTTTTTATATAAGTAAATTTGTAGTATTAGGATTAGTAACGAATTATATATTAGTTAAATTTATTTTGAAAAATTATAAAGATGTTTTAAAAATGATGAATAAATATTTTTGGATTATATTGATACTATTTTTTATATGGTTTCTTACAACTAAAAGTTTAATTATAACAACATATTTAATTCCTATACTATGTATTATTATTTTTGTTTTCAACAGTATAACAATGCTAGTTTTAAAAAAATCATATATTATTAAGTTTGCCAAAACGATATTACTTGATTGCCTTATTGGATTGATTCCACTTATTTTAGTAGTATTTAAATTAACAACTTTTGAAATGCTCTCTTATATTTGTGCAATATTAGGATTATTGGTTTTTGTTGGTTTGCTTATCTTTTGTAAGGAAGATATTATAGAAGAATTTAAAAAAGTATTTAATTTTTAAGGAGATGAAAATATGGCTTATATAGAATTTAAAAAAGTAGATAAAGTTTATCAAATGGGAGAAGTAGAAATAAAAGCATTAAAGGACACTTCATTTGAAATTGAAAAAGGAGAATTAGTTTGTATATTAGGTCCAAGTGGTGCAGGTAAAACAACTTGTCTTAACATTTTGGGAGGAATGGATACATTAACTGATGGGAAAGTCATAGTTGATGGAGTTAGAATAGATAAGTTAAAAGATAAAGAACTCATTAAATATAGAAGAAATGATATAGGTTTTGTCTTTCAATTTTATAATCTTATTCAAAATATGACAGTATTAGAAAATGTGGAACTTGCAGTTCAATTATGCAAAGATTATTTAGATCCTAACACTATTTTAAATAAGGTGGGATTAGGAAAAAGAAAAGACAATTTTCCTGCTCAATTATCTGGTGGAGAACAACAAAGAGTCGCTATAGCACGAGCAATCGCTAAAAATCCTAAATTACTTTTATGTGATGAGCCAACAGGTGCTTTAGATTATAAAACTGGGAAACAAATTTTAAAATTATTAGAAGATACTTGTCGAAAAGAAAATATGACCGTAATCATTATAACGCATAATGCTGCCATTTCTTCGATTGCTGATAAAATAATTAAGTTTAAAAATGGTGGTGTTGATGAAATTATCATAAACAAAAATCCTAAAAGAGTGGAGGATGTTGAGTGGTAAAATGAAAAATAAACTATTAAAACATATTTTTAAGAAAATAAAAGATAATAATAAAAGATTTCTTTCCTTGTTTTGTATGGCTTTTTTAGGAGTAGGTTTTTTTGCAGGAATTCAGTCTTGTGGACCTGATATGTTAAAAACATTAGACAATTATTATGATGAAAATAATGTCTATGATATTGAAATTATTTCTAATTTAGGATTAACTAATAATGATATAGAAGAATTAAAAAAATTAAATGATGTAAAAGAAGTAATAGGAACTTACGCCAAAGATACCTATTTAAAACTCGATAATAAGGAGTTTGTTTTAAGAATTATAGGACTTAATGATAATATTAACAAAGTTTATTTGAGTGATGGAAAACTTCCTACTAATAATAGTGAAATTGTTGTTGATGAATTGCTTTTAGAAGAAAATAATTTAAAAATAAATGATACTATTACAATTATGAATGAGAAAAAGAAAATTGTTGGTACAGTTATTAGTCCGATATATTTTTCAACTGAAAGACCTACAACTACACTTGGAAATGGCAAAGTTAATTATTATGCTTATGCAAATGAAGAGGTAATCAAAGAAGAAGTATTTACCAATATCTATATTACGGTAAAACAAGCAAAAAAAATGATAACAAATAGTGATGAGTATTTGGATACTATTAGTAAAGTAATTGATTCTGTAGAGAATATGAAAGAAGAAAGACAAGATGTTAGATATAGCGAACTTTATGGTGAAAAAATATTAGAAGCAAATCAATATGGAATACAGTTAGATGAGAGTAATTTTATTAAGCCAAAATGGTACATATTTGATAGAAATGATAATGATTCTTATAAAGAACTTATCAATGCTAGTGATAATCTAAACAAATTAGGTGATGTATTTCCAATAATATTCTTCTGTGTAGCCATTTTGGTTAGTCTTATTTCTATGATGAGAATGATTGAAGAAGATCGAACTGAAAATGGGACTTTAAAGTCATTAGGATTTAATAATTTTCATATAACATCTAAATATATTGTATTTTCGCTATTAGCGACCATTACTGGTGGTATTTTAGGAATATTGATAGGGTCTGTTTTAATACCTTATGTTATTTGGAATGTTTATAAAAAATTATTTTTTATACCAAAATTTATATATGAAGCAAATAATCTTTTTAATTTTATTGGTGTTTTAATATGTGTATTTTGTATTTGTGGAACTGCAATATTTATAAGTATAAAGAATCTAAAAAATGTACCTGCTAATTTAATGCGACCTAAATCTCCAAAGAGTGGTAAGAAAATACTTTTAGAGTATATTCCATTTATTTGGAAAAGATTAAATTTTTCTAATAAAATAACCATTAGAAACATATTTAGATATAAAAGTCGAGTAATAACAACGATATTTGGAATTGCCGGATGTACTGCTTTAATATTAGCAGGATTTGGGCTGAAAGACTCCTTAAAAGATGTTACAAATTATCAGTTTGAACATATTTTAAATTACGAAAAAATTATGATGTTAAAAGAAAATACGAATTATGATGTGATAAAGCAAGAGATAAAAAACGAAAAATCTATTCGTAAAATAGTAGAAACTAACATTGATAATATTACAGTTGGATATAAGGGTAATACTGAAGAAGTGACAATGGTCGTTGCAAATAATAATGAAGAATTAAAAGATGTAGTAACATTAGATAGTGTTAAAGATAAGGATAATACAAATTTAATTCCTAGCGATAATTCGGCAATTATTAGTGAAAAGACAGCAACTCTTTTAAATATAGATATAGGAGATAAACTTATACTATTTGATGATGAAAATAATAAATATGAACTTAATGTAGAACATATTATAAAAAACTATATTAACCAGTATTTATATATCAATAAAAATACTTATGAAAATACATTTAAAAATTATAAAATAAACTCTTTTCTAATAGATTTTGATAATTTAAATGAACACGATAGCAATGTATTTGATGAAAAGTATATTAGTAAAAATGAGATAACTTCTATTGTAAATAATGAAGATATAAAAGAAAATATCAATAGTATGCTAGGTTCTATTGATTCTATTGTGGCAATTTTAATTATCGCAGCAGCATTACTAGCATTTGTCGTTTTATATAATTTATCGAATATCAATATTAGTGAAAGAAAAAGGGAAATTGCAACTTTAAAAGTATTAGGATTTTATCATAATGAGGTAGATAGATATATTACGAGGGAAAATATTTTATTAACTATTATTGGAATTGTCATAGGTTTATTGTTCGGATCATATTTAAGTCATTTCATTATATCAACTTGTGAGCCAGATTATATAATGTTTATTAGGCACGTTGATATATTAAGTTATGTTATATCTGCTTTGATGACTATATTTTTTACTATTATTGTAAATATAGTTACACATTATAATCTAAAAAAGATAAATATGATAGAATCGCTTAAAAATGTTGAATAGTGGGTAACATAAGGGAGGTACTAATATGCAAAAGTATTGTAAGAATAGTTGGATATGTAATTTTGTATTCAGTAGGTATTATTACTTGTAGATTGGTGTGCAAGA
>URLV01000009.1 GCA_900548725.1 uncultured Mycoplasmatota bacterium | reverse complement strand
CCCCCCCCGAACAAATTTTCGAGGTCGGGAGAGAAGTTATACAGTCTTGTTTTCAACTTTTTTATGAATCGTAATTTTTTATTAGATGGTTATTTTTACATCAACTATCCTAATAAAAATATATCAAAAAAGTACTATTTATCAAGTACTTTTTTTAAAAATTCACCAGTATAACTATTATTACATTTTGAAACCTTTTCTGGAGTACCAGTAACAATAACCTCTCCTCCACCGTCTCCTCCATCAGGTCCTAAATCAATAATATAGTCTGCCACTTTAATAACATCTAAGTTATGTTCTATTATAAGAACAGTATCTCCATTATCAACTATTTTTTGTAATATAACTAATAATTTCTTTATATCTGCACTATGTAATCCCGTTGTAGGTTCATCTAAAATAAATATACTTTTACCAGTAGGTTTCTTTTGTAATTCTTTAGCAAGTTTAACTCTACCAGCTTCTCCACCTGATAATGTTGGAGCGCTTTGTCCTAATTTAATATAACCTAAACCAACTTCATGTAATATTTGTAATTTATTTTTTATTTTAGGAACACTATCAAAGAATTCTAAAGCTTCATCTACTCTCATATCAAGTACTTGACTAATATTTTTACCCTTAAATTTAACTTCTAAAGTTTCACTATTATATCTTGTACCTTTACATAAATCACATTGTACATAAACATCAGGTAAGAAATGCATCTCAATTTTCTTAACGCCATCTCCCCAACAAGCTTCACAACGTCCACCTTTTACATTAAATGAGAATCTACTCTTAGTATAACCCCTAATCTTTGATTCTTTCATTTCACTAAATACATCTCTTATATCATCAAATACACCCACATATGTAGCAGGGTTACTTCTTGGAGTTCTTCCAATAGGATCTTGTGTAATATCAATAACTTTATCTATATTTTCTATACCTTCAACTTTTCTACATTTACCTGGTATATCCTTTGATTTATATATTTCTTTTCTTAATGTTTTATATAATATTTCATTAATTAAAGTGCTCTTACCACTACCACTAACTCCAGTAACAACAGTTAAAGTATTAAGTGGAATATCTACATTAATATTCTTTAAATTATTTTCTTTAGCACCTTTTATACTTAACTTACATCCATTACCTTTTCTTCTGGTTTTAGGAACTTCTATTTTTTCTTTACCACTTAAATATCTTCCAGTAACACTATTATCATTTTTCATAACTTCTTCTGGAGTTCCTGCTGCTACAACATATCCACCTTTATCACCAGCAACTGGTCCTATATCAATTAAGTAATCAGCGGCTCTCATTGTATCTTCATCATGTTCAACAACTATTAATGTATTACCTAAATCTCTCATTTCTTTTAATGAATTAATTAATTTTTCATTATCTTTTTGATGTAATCCAATACTAGGTTCATCTAATACATATAAAACTCCACTTAATCTACTGCCAATTTGTGTAGCTAACCTAATTCTTTGTGACTCTCCACCACTTAAAGTCCCAGCAGAACGATTTAATGTTAAATAACCTAAACCAACATTATTCAAAAACTCTAATCTTGATTTAATTTCTTTAACAATTAATTCACTAATCTTTAATTGTTCTTGATTAAGTTTCAATTTATCAAAAAAGTTTATTAATTCTTTTATACTCATACAAGTTAAATCATAAATATTTTTTCTATTAACATAAACATTTAAAACATCACTTTTAAGTCTTGAACCTTTACACTTAGGACAAGTATTTTCAACCATATAACCTTCTAACCATTCTCTTATCCAAGTACTTGTAGTTTCAATATATCTTCTTTCTAAATTGTTTATTATACCTTCATAATAATCACTAGTATATCTTTTATTACCATTACGAGATGTATATTCAAAATTAATTATATCTTTGCTTCCATATAATATAATATCTAAATCACTTTTTTTCATATCTTTAATAGGTACAGTTAAATCTATATTATAATATTTAGCAACTGTAATAACATTAGTCATATATATATTTTGATCTAAATTTAAAGGCTTAATAGCACCATCTAATATACTTAAATTTTTATCAGGTATTACTAAATCTATACTTATATTTTGTTTAACACCTAGTCCTTTACATTCTGGGCAAGCACCAAATGGTGCATTAAATGAAAATAATCTAGGTTCTAATTCTGGCAATGAAAAATCACATTCTGGACAGGCATAATGTTCGCTCATTACAATTTCTTTATCTCCAATAACGTTAATAACTACCTTACCATCACTTAATTTAGTAGCAGTTTCTAATGAATCAAATATTCTACTTCTATCACTATCACTTACTTTTATTCTATCTACTATAACATATATATTAGATTTTTTATTTTTTTCTAATTTTATTTCATCACTCAAATCATATCTGGTATCATTTACAATTACTCTAGTAAAGCCTTTTTTTCTTAGTTCTTCAAATTCTTTTTCATGAGTTCCTTTTTCTCCATATACAATTGGTGATAATATTTCTAATTTAGTTCCAACTTCTAATGACATTATTTTATTTGTCATTTCTTCTACACTTTGACTTTTTATAGGAGTCTTATGTTTAGGACAATAAGGTACTCCAATACGTGCAAATAATAATCTAAAATAATCATATATTTCAGTAACGGTTGCAACTGTACTACGTGGATTCTTATTAGTAGTTTTTTGATCTATCGATATACTAGGACTTAATCCTTCTATAGAATCTACATCAGGTTTTTCACTACCTCCTAAAAACTGTCTAGCATAACTAGATAAGCTTTCTACATATCTTCTTTCTCCTTCAGCATATATAGTATCAAATGCTAAACTACTTTTACCACTACCACTAACTCCAGTCATAACAACTAATTTATTTTTAGGTATTTCTATATTAATATTTTTTAAATTATTTTCTCTAGCACCTTTAATTATAATTTTATCCATATCTAAGCACTCCTTTTTTCTTTAATATTTTACCACAAATTTAATGAATTATATAAAAAAATATATTATTTAAATACAATCAATAATATATTCATATTGTACTTTTTTTCAATATCTTTAATTTCTATTTTCTTCATTATTTAATAATTCCTCTAATATATCAAATACTTGTTTAGAACTTTTAGCAGAACATATCATATTTTTTGTTTTTGCTCCACCACTAATTCCTTTTAAGTACCATAATGCATGGCTACGTATTTCTAAAAGTGCTACTTTTTCATTTTTATATTTATTTAATAATTCAAAATGATATTTTAACATTTCTATTTTATCTTTTAATGTTACATTATCTTCATAACTTCCCTTTTCTAAATATTCTACTATATTTTTTATGAGCCAAGGATTACCTAACACTCCTCTTCCTATCATAACAGCGTCACATCCTGTTTCATCTAACATTTTTTTTGCTAATTCTGGAGTAGTTACATCACCATTCCCAATTACAGGAATTGAAACATTTTCTTTAACTTTTTTTATTAGTGACCAATCTGCCTTCCCGCTATATCCTTGTTTTCTAGTTCTAGGATGTATAGTAATAGCACTAGCGCCACTTTTTTCTATAATTTTTGCAACTTCAATACAATTAATTGAATCTTCATCCCATCCACTTCTTATTTTTACTGTAACTGGTACACTAACAGCATTTTTAACTGCAGAAACTATTTCTCCAATTTTACTAGGATTTTTTAAAAGTGCGCTTCCTGCTTGGCTACGTATTGCAATCTTAGGAACTGGACATCCCATATTTATATCTATTATATCTGGATGCATTAACTCTTCAATTTTCTTTGCAGCAATAACAAATGATTCTACATCACTTCCAAATATTTGTTGTACAATAGGTCTTTCACTTTCTTCCATTTTTAATAATTCAATAGTTTTATCATTATCATATGTTATTGCTTTATCACTAACCATTTCAGCATAAATTAATCCACATCCCATACTTTTTATAATTTGTCTATAAGGACTATTACTTATACCAGCCATAGGTGCTAAAACTACTTTATTTTTTATTTTAACATTTCCAATATTCCACATACAATCACCTTATCAATCTATATTTCTTAATTTTATTCTTTTGTCTTTCTATAACTTCTCGATAACATTCTTTTTCTTTATTATCTAACTTAATAGAATAATCATTTTCTATTCTATCTATAATATATTTAATATCTAATTTCATAGCATGAATTAATAATTTTTGAAAATAATAATCATGTCTAATTATATAACATACTTTATCTAATAATAAATTAAAATCAAATATGTGATAAAATGCAAAATAATCATCATTACAAAAGGAATGTTCATAATCAAATATAGGCATTAAATATACTTTATTCTCTACACACCTAACAATTATATTTTCACTATGTCTATCAGTTTGTCTAGTAATAAAATCTCTAACAATTAATTTTTTTACATTCTTAATAAATATATTTAAATTATTATCATCCAATTGAATTTGTTTACTCTTTTTATCAAACACATAGTCTAAATTATTTAAATTATCTAATCCCACTAATGGTGTATTTTCTAAATTAACAAATAAAGAATTATCAAAGTAAAAATAATCATCTTTGTTATCAATAAAATTTCTAGTCATTACACCATATTTTTTATCTTTATCTCTAATTAATATATTATGTACAGTATTTAAATTAAAATATTTACTAATATATTCTCCAATTATTTCATTTAATATATGACTCATATTTCTATGAGGGTTACATTTTTTCAGGTAATATATTTGGTTATTATATTTTATAAAATTATTTTTATAGCAAGAATCTTTATAAAATAGTTTGTTTTCATCTTTTTTTTCGACTATTTCTATACTTTCTAAATAAGATATTTTATTTTCATCAATTTTCATATTAAATCACTTCTTAAAACGAGTTTAATATATCAAAAAACACTTAATAAATCAATATCAAGTATTATTATATTATAAAAAGATGTTTTATTTTTTCTTAAAATAATCTTTTATTTTTTTCTTAGCTAAGGTAGTTTTTACTATATTAATCCACCTTTTTTCTGGTTTACATTTATCGTTTACAATAACTATTATTCTATCTTTATTTTTTAATTTATAACTTAATTTTACTTCTTCTCCATTTACAAAGCATTTTGATAAATGATTTCCTATATCACTATGTATTTTATATGCAAAATCTATGGGAGTTGATGATTCTGGTAATTCAACTATATCTCCATTTGCAGTATATACATATATATTATTAGAAAATACTTCATTTTTTATTTTTTCTACAAAAGATTTATCATCTTTAATCGTATTATTTAATAAACATATATTTGATATGAATTGATAATTATTTAATAATTCATTTTGCATTTTATTTGCTCCACTTTTCTTATACATATTCCAATAACTAGCTATTCCGTAAGTGTTAATATTATCCATTTCTTTAGTCTTTATTTGTATTTGAATAATATGTTCGTCAGGTCCGAATACTGTTGTATGTAAACTTCTATACATATTGGTTTTAGGAACAGCTATGTAATCTTTAAATTTATAATTCATTGGTGGATAACATTTATGTACTAAACCTAATACTTTATAACAATCATCTTCATTTTCTAATATTACTTTTAAATTTACTAAATCATGTATTTCATTTAATTTATAACCTTTTTTTATTTTTTTATAAATATTATATACGTTTATTATTCTAGTACGCATTTCATATTTGATATTATTTTCTATTAGTATTTCTGATATTTTATTTTCTGTTTCATTAATACATTTTATATAGTCTTTTCTAATTTTTTCAGTTTTGTTTATTAATTCGTTATAAATATCAGGTTTTAAATATGATAAACATATATCTTCTAATAAACATTTTAATCTGAATGCTCCTATAAAGTATGCAAGTGGTACGTAAATTGATAATGTTTCTATGGCACTTCTTTGTTGTTTATTTGGTGCTTTATATTTTAATGTTTCCATATTATGTAATCTATCACATAATTTTATTATAATTATTCTAACATCTTCATTTAAGCTTGTTATAATTCTTCTTATATTAGCATCTCTTGCTTCATCTAATGACGAGAAATGTATATTGCTTATTTTAGTAACACCATCTACTAGTTTTGCAACTTCACTACCAAATTCTTTTTCTACGTCACTTAATGTATATTTAGTGTCTTCTACTACATCATGTAACATTCCTGCAACAAGTGTTGCACCATCAGCTTTAAATTTTGCTAGATTTATACATACGTTTATTGGGTGAATTATATATGGTTCTCCACTTTCTCGTTTTTGATTTTTGTGTGCATCTTTTGCATATTCATAAGCTTTTATTACATTGCTAACTTCTTCTTCATTGTAGTCTTTAATCATATCTATTAAAGTATCAAATAAAACCATAGTACCACCTCAAATTATATAAGTAATTTTAGCACATAAAAAAAATAATTAAAATACTTTTTAACTATTTTTTACAATTAATTATGAATATACTTATTCAGTTTCAGTTGTCTCTTCACTCTCATCAATAATATCATCAACCCATTCAAGAGTGTAAGGGCATTTTTTTGTACCTAAATTTTTTTCATTACATGAATTATTCTTTTTGAGTTTAACATTGTGTTTCAAAACTATTACAGGAGCGTAACTACCAGTCAATATTTGATATGCATCTGGACTCCAATTGTAATAACAATATTCACCGTTTCTACCAACATAACAATCTGTTTCCCCTTGATTAATTATTGGGCCTGATGCAGTATTTCCTCCATTTAGTTCTATTGTTTTAGTATTATTAAATATTCCGCTAATTACATTATAATTATATAACCAACTTTTACCAAATAATATTGAATTAGTAATATCATCTGTTGTTAATGTTTGAAACTTTGTTTTAATAAATGTTCCTCTATCTATAGAATATATACCATTTACTCCATTATATTTTATATTTGTATCTACGTAATCAATATAATTTTTATTTGTTATATTATTATAAAGAAAATTTAATTTTGTGTTTTCAACTATGTCATCATTGCTATAAATGGAACTGTCATACAAATCTAATATACTAAATCCTTTTTTTGTGTTGTAATATGATACTGCATTAACAAAGTTGCAAGTTTTGCTTTTGTTCTTTGTACCATATATGCAATTCATTTCAACAAAATTATAGTTGTAATACTTATTTAATTTATAGTATGCTTCAAAATTATAATATGTTCTTTTGTATCTTACATTTACATCGCTAGGATAAAAGCATTTTGTTTCTATGTTGTTATTTTTAATACAGTATCCTCTACCACTATTCGTATATGTATACTCAGCAAGTAAAGATTCAATTGTATCACTCTCCATTGCTCCTTTTTCTAATATTTCATCATCTTTTTTATTGTAATCTTGATAATTTTTGTTATTATTTGCATCAACACTTTTATTATAAATTAATCTTATACCGCCATTTTCATCAATAGAAACTACTCTCCATAAATCTTTATCTTCATCATTTGGAAAATATGCATAGTCATTATTACTATTTCCTGCAGTTACTTCGAATTTTACCCAATTATTTGGATTGCTTCCTCTAGCTATATAATATCCACTAATTCCGAACTGGTTTATTATACTTGAATTATTTTCATCACTAGAATTATTGCCACCACTATTTTCACTATTATTTCCATTATCTGTTCTAGGACAAATATAAACAACTTTATTTGTATCAACCTTCCAATTTTCAACTATTGATAATGGAATAACATTATTTTCACAATCAGTATTTGGTTTGTTATCTAACATTGAATATGATAAAAAGAAATAATTTTTTTTTAGTTCAACACCTTTAAATTGTTTTTCGTCTATTAGTCCTTCATTTTTTAATACTTCTAAAGTAACGACAGCTCCTTTTGCATTATTTTCTAAATTATATTGTATTTCTTCATGATTTTCTAAATACACTTCTAATGCATTTTCTAATATTTTATTATTATTTTCCAATATTTTAATTTGTTTATTTTTGTTGCTTTTTATTACTACAAAAGTCATAGTAGTCCCTATTATAGCAATTAAAGCAATACAAATTATAATTTCTATTAAAGTAAAACCTCTCTTTTTATTCATTTATAAAATCCTTCCTACATATAAATTACACTAAATACATAAACTAAACCTAGTATTATTGGAATAATAAGACTTAATCCTACTATGAAATAAAAAGATTTATCATTTTCTATTATTTCTTTCATAAAAATATTCCTTTCTAATTCATTACTCTTTTAAACATTCTTTCAAGTTCATATTTAGTAAATGTTATAATTGTTGGTCTACCATGAGGACAATTATATGGATTATCACATACTACTAAATCATCTATTATTGTTTGCATCGCTTCAGGTGTAATTCTTGTATTACCTTTTACACTCATCTTACAAGCTAAAGTTTTTGAAACGCTATCATAAAACTTTATCCTATCTATATTATAATCGTTAATTACTAAATCTACAAGTTTTTCTATACTTTCATTTTCATAACCAGTTAATAACCATGTTGGATGACTTTTAAATATAAGAGTATTTATACCAAATTCTTCTATACCAAATCCCATATCAGTAAGTATACTTTTTCTTTCATTAAACTTTATATAATCACTAGGATTTAGTTCTATAGTATATGGAATTAATAAATTTGTTATATGTATATCTTGTTCTTTTAAATGTTTTAGATATCTTTCATAATTAACTCTTTCTTGTGCAGCATGTTGGTCTATTAAATACATATTATTTTCATTTTCACAAACTATATAGGTACCCATTACTAGACCACAGGGATATAATTCTAATTTTTTTAATGTTTCATTCTTATTATCATCATTTACTTTTTCTTTGATTATATCAGTATTTACGTTATTCTCTACTTTTCTAAAATCAAATTTAACTTGTTCATCATTTAAAACTTTTAAATCTTTATTTATAACGTATTCTTTTGCATCATTATTATTTATAGGTTCATTATATTCATTTAATATACTTATTTCATTATTGTTTATTTTTTCTTTTACTTCTATTTTTGGAATTAATAATGCTTTATATAATGCTTCTTTTATAGTTTTTGTTACTAATTCATTTAATTCGTATTGTTTAGAAAACTTTATATCTTGTTTTGTAGGATGAATATTAACATCAATTATAGTTGGATCAGTTTCTATATTAATTACTACTATAGGATATTTTATATCAGGTTTATAAGTATAATATGCATCATTAATTGCTTTATTTAATTCTATATTTTTTACTATTCTACCATTTACTATAGTAGTCATATGATTTCTATTAGATTTTAATATACTAGGTTTACATACATAACCGTTTATATCATAGTCTTCACTACTAGCATTAATGCTTATCATATTGCTACTAACTAAGTATCCATAAATTTCATATATAGTTTTAAGTAAATTATTAGAACCACTTGTACTTACTATAACTTTATCATTATTAGTTAATGTAAATTTTATTTCTGGATGAGTTAATGCTAATTTTTCTATATACATTACTATACTGGATAATTCTGTTGTTTCGCTTTTTAAATATTTTAATCTAGCTGGTGTATTATAAAATAAATCACTTACTGTGAATGTAGTACCAATTCTTGCATCACTTTTTTCTTGTCTAATTAGTTTACCTCCATTTATCTCAATTAATGTACCAGTATTTCCTGTACTTGTTTTAAGTATTACTTTAGAAACAGATGCTATACTAGGCAAAGCTTCTCCTCTGAATCCTAAAGTGTTTATAAAAAATAAATCATCATCTTTTAATAATTTACTTGTTGCATGTCTACTAAATGCTAAAAGTGCATCATCACTTTCCATACCTATTCCGTCATCAGTAACCGTTAAACTTTTTATTCCGGCATTAACTAAATCAATTTTAATACTTTTACTTTTTGCATCTATACTATTTTCTACTAATTCTTTTACAACACTACTTACTCTTTCAATTACTTCCCCAGCAGCAATTTTATTTGCAAGTACTTCACTCATTACATGTATTTTACTCATTATTACCACCAAATACACTTTCTCTTATACTAATTAATTCTTTATCTAAATTATATATTTCTATATTATTTTTATTTTTAATATTAATTATTCCAAATCCATTAATACATAAATCTATATTATTAGTAGTATCAATACTATAATCAAATTTAATATCTTTATAGTACTTTTTAGTATCAATTATCTCATAACAATATATAGTAATACTAGTTTTATATTTAAACTTAATATAGAATTTATCTATAAATATAATATCATTATCTTTCATATTATAAGTAATAGGTTTTATTATATGATTATATTTAGTTTTTAAATTATAATCACTTATTAAAAATCCAGGAGTATCTATTATATTTATATTATCTAACTTTATATTAATAAATTCTAATGTTGTATTACATTTATTAGATATAGTTAAATTATTATTATTACATAATTTATTTATTAAAGTACTTTTACCACTATTAGTAGGTCCTAATATATAACATTTATTAATATTATTTTTATTTAAATAATTTAATAACATATTTATATCATTATCATTTAAAGTACTTATACTTAATATATTATCTATTTTATATATAGTTTTAATATTATTTATTATATTATTTTTATTTATAGATTTATCTAACATATCTATTTTATTTATTAATAATAGTTTGTTACCTTTTATCTTATTATATATATCAATAGTATTATTATTTATATTTAAAAAATCTACTACATATATTTTAAATATATTATCTTTATTTACTTTGTCTAATATATAATTAGTACTTAATTCTTTATCATTAGTACTAATATCATTATAATGTATTAATCTAAAACATCTCATACAGTAGTTGCTATCATTATATTTATTTTCTGGAATATATCCTATTTTATTTTTATCATTATATTGTAATTCTATTCCACAACCAATACATTTTTTATTCATAATATTTACCTTTTCTAAATAATTTTTTATCTGTTAATTTATTAATTATAAAGTTTTCAAATACTCTACCTATTTTAGTAGAAACATATTCTTTTGTTCCAATTGGATTAACTAGTATACTTACAAAATTCATTCTATTTGCAGTCCAAACATCATTAATTAATTCATCACCTATACAAGCAATTTGATTATCTTTGTATTTATTTATTTCAAATACTTTTTTATATTTTTTTGTTAATGGTTTCATAGATAAGTAACTAGAGTCTACACATAATATATTTTTAAATGGTTCTACTCTTTTTTTAGTACTGTTACTTATTATATATATTTTAAATTTCATATCTTTTAATTCTTCAAATAAATCAATTAGTTTTTTACTAGGTTTTTTTAAAGTAAGCGGTGCTATTGTATTATTTAAATCAAATATTAGACATTTTACTTTATTTTTTTTTAACATTTTGTAATCTATTTCATATATACTTTTTGAATATATATCTGGTACAAATTTATCAAACATTTTATCACATCTTTCGTATACAATTTTATCATATTAGTTAAAAAAAATAAATTAGTAAATTGAAACTAATTTATTAAACGTTTGAGATAACTTCTAGAAAGAAAGTGAAAATAATATATAAGGGCCAAAAACATAATATCTCAAACGCTTGTGATATACAATACATTAATTTTATTATTTTTTAAAGAAATTCGACAAATGATCTCAAAAAAACATAAATTATTCATTTATGTCTAATCTATCTATATCATCTACTAAATTCATTTGTGTTTCTAGGATATCTCTTAATCTTCTTTTAAATGTAATTATATTTCTTTTTAATCTTTCTGCATCTCTTTTTGTACTATCAGCTTGTATTAGTGCGTTATTTATAATTCTATCAGCATTACGTCTAGCATCTTCTATTATATGTTGAGATTCATTTCTAGCAGTATTTCTTATTTGTTGTCCTGAATCTTCCGCTAATAGTAATGCTCTATTAAATGTACTTTCTAAGTTTTTATAACGTTCTAATTCACTTTTTAATTTTTCTATTTCTAAATCTTTAGATTTCATATTGTTTAGCATTGTTTCTACTTCTTTAATAACATCATCTAAAAATTTATTTACTTCTTCTTTTTTATAGCCACTAAAAGAAGTACTAAATTTTTCCATATAATCACACCCTAATTATTTTTAAAAATCTATTTCACTATCATATTTTGTTTTAGCTTTTTCTTTTTCTTCGTTGTCACTCATTTTTCCTTGTACGTTTACATTATTCGGTGTACAAAGATAAATACCATTACCAAGTTTTTGTAAAGAACCTCCTATTGCATAAATGCAACCAGTCAAAAAATCTATTAATCTTTTTGCTTGATCAGAAGTAACTCTTTTTAAATTAACTACAACAGTATTTCTTGATTTTAAGTAATCTGCTATTTGTTGACTTTCACTATATGCTCTTGGTTCAACAAGTATCATTTTACTTCCATTTTTACTTTCTTCTTCTTTTAATTGTTTATTAGAAACAGCATAGAAATTATCTTCTACTGCATTTTTATTATTATCTCCATCATCAAATAAAGCTTTTTTTATTCCTTCAAATGCCATAACTTTTATCCTCCTATGATTTTACTATTTAAGTATATCACATGTTTCATTGTATGGCAAACAAATTTTTAGAAATTATTATTATCTAATTTTTTAGTTAAAACTTTAGCTTTCTCTTCTAATATATTTTCAATTATTTTAATTTCATTTTCAGTATAATCTTTATTTAATTTTTTAGATAATGTACCATTATTTTTATATTTATTTAAGTCTATCATATTATATCCAGTACTATAATATAATTCTTTTAATCTATTATATTTTTCTTTTAGTTCTTTTATTTGTTTTTCTTTAATTGATAAATTATCTTTATCAAAAATCTTAGAATATTCATATTCTTTTATTTCATTTCTACAGTTTTCAACATACTCTAACTCAATAGATTTTGCCATCAACATTTTTAATTTTTTTTGTATCATTTTACTATATATTAATCCCACTGTATTATTTATTATTGAATAAAAAGAAACTAAAAGCATTAAGTGAACAATATTATTAAAATCAATTGACATAATTAAAATTATTATAAATAATGTATAAAAAATAGTATACAAAGCTCTTTGATCATTCAAATCATTTTTTATATTAATTAAGTTGTTTATGTTATCTTTTATTTTTTTTACATCTTGTGTTATTTTTTCTTCATTTATTTCGTTCATTTTATTTTTCCCCCTTTAAATATAAAAGAATAGTATTAACTATTCATAATAATCATTTAATTTTGGCATCTCAATTCTTTTATTTAGAAATGATTTAATTAAATAAGTTAATAAATTATATATTATCCAAATCATAAATACTATACTACTTATTTGGAATATACTTAATAATAAATCGTTTTCATATATAGATGTAATATTATTTAAATCTATATTAATGTTATTTAGTGCTATAATATTTATAATAAATAATAATTCTATTATTATGGATATCCATATATTTATATTTTTTTGTACACCATTTAGTTTTTTGATAGAATATATTTCTACAATTATAGTAATAATAATCGTACTGAAATAATCTATTATTGATGGAAAATAAGTTAACTTAAATATATAAGTTATGTAAATATCTAATATGTTTAGCAATGGTTTATAGTATTCAAATAAACCATATACCAGTGTTAGAATCATTATACATATATATAATATTTTTGTTTGTTTAGTATTATTTCCATATATAAAATCTAACAATATTATTATAATTAATAATACTATTAAAAATGTAAATGAGTTATCTTTTACGAATTTATATATTAGATTTAGTTTATCTAATAATGTTGTATCAACCATAAAACCACCTCTTTATTCTTTACTTATAAGTTCTCCTAAGTATACAGTTTGTGTAGTATTATCATTTTTAGTACAAGTAATTAAAGTTATATTAGATTTATTTTTAGTACTTTTTATTTCTATTTCACCACTTTTTTTAACTGTATAAATATCAGTAATCTTATAAGTGTATGTTACATTGTTATATGTAACATAGACTAATGCATCTATATTTAGTAAATACAATTTATTAAAATAAGATACACTTGAATTACCTGAATGTGCTGCAAATATTACATTACCATTTTCTTTATCAGGATAATCTGACGCAGATAATATTTGTATGTTTTTGCTAATCGTATTATACTTACTTTCTTTTTTTGTAAATCCTTTTTTTAGGTTTATATCAGGTATTGACAAGTATCCTATATAGATACTTTCATCTTCTTTAATATCAAATTTATAACTAGTATTATTTTCTTCACTATCTTCTTCCTTATTATTCTCTTCTATTATTTCTTCTGTTTCTATGTTTTCTTTAGTATAATACAGTTCATTCATATAATCATATACTGCAATTTTTTTAGAATTAAAATATTCTGAACAAAGAATTATTAATCCTATAATTACTATTATTATACTAATTATTATTTTTTTGTCTTTTGACATTTTTGATTAACATATATGAACCGAATGCAATTATTATTGCACCAATTACATATTTTATAGTAGAAGATAAACTAGTTATTGGACAATTAATCATATTACTTATCATATCAATACTTGCAGTTGCTGTAGCAGTTGCAGTTGCTGTAGCAGTTATTTCCATGTCACCTAAACCATCAATATAGTAAGTGTTATTTTCTTCATCATATATAATTTCATCTTTTTTATCATCATTATAATCATTATTTATTAAACTATCATTGTAGTTATCAGTGTCTAAAGTAACATATTTTGAATTTACATAACTATTATTATATTTTACTTGTAATGTTCCATCATTTAATACTCTAAAATATAATTTATCATTTGTATTATAAGATATATAGTATGTACCTTCTTCTAATTCTATACTATTAACATCATTATTTTTACTAAATGTTCTTATTAAAGTTCCAGAATTACTGTATATTTTTATTTCTTTATTAGTATCGTTGTATATTTTTACTAATCTTTTTGTTATAGTTTCATTATTATTATAATTATTCTTTTCACTTATTGTAATGTTTTGTAATTCAGTTGTATTACTTATATTTATTTTTGTTTTTGTAGGAATATTATAATTATTATTTGAACTTTTATTTACTAAAGTATAAGTTCCACTACTTAATATATTATTAAGTTCAGTATAGTTGCTAGACGTTGTAAATGTATGTACTAAGTCATCACTATAACATGTTTTTTTCGTACAATCTCCATTGTAAATATAGAATGATAAATTTCTAATATAATTTTCATTGTCATCTAAAATATTAATTCTTACTCTTGTTTTATCTACACCTTTTATATTAACTGGAAGGCTTGCTTCTACAGTTTTACTACTACTAGAATAATTTCTTGAATAAATAATAGCACCTTCTGTACTTGAATATGATAAGTACACAGGTTTATTAGATGTTGAAGTTAAATATACTTCAAAGTCTTTTTCAGTTATATTATTTAAAGATGATACTGGTATTCTTATTTGGAAACTACCACTTCCGTTAGCAACAACTGTATTATTTACTATATCTGCACTAGTTGGTGCATTATATAATCTTATTGTAGGAGTACTTTTTAAATTGTTTGTTAAAACACTAATTACGTTGGAATAATAATAATTTCCTTTTCTATTAAATGTAATATTTGTTGTATTAAATTTAATAGTTTCTTCATTACTATAAAGTTTGTAATCATTAACTAATTTATTTATGTAATAACATACTGTATCAGATGTATGAGATTTTATGTAATCTTTTATATCTTTACTAATATTATTATTGTTTCCATATAGTTCATCTTGAGCCCATAATATTGCTGCTTGTGCAATGTAGTAATTCTTATAAGAACTACTTGTTACATTACTATTGTTAATTATATATGTAATATCTTTATTAGCTTCTAATGGATCTATAAAAGTTTTAGATGTATCAAAATAGTTATTACTATTATTGTATACGTAAACATTATATCCGTTGGCAGTATTATAGTAAATTTCTAAACCATTTACGTATTCATATTTACTTCCAGATCTATTTACTGTTAAATTATATGGGTAACTACTTGCGTTTACTGAAGTTGCAAAGATTGTTAGTATTATTATACTAAATAAAAATTTCATTATTTTTTTCATATATATCTTCTCCTTGTTTTGCCTACTATTATACACATTTTTTTTATAAAATCAAGTTTTTTGTAGAAAGCTGTGATTTGTACGTTTTTAATCATAAAAAAAGGAGTTTATACTAAAACTGCCTTTATTCTTCTAACTCCTGCACTACTTGCTTCTTCTTTTTTTATAATAAATTTTCCTAAGCATCCAGTAGATTTTACATGTGGTCCACCGCATAATTCATGGGATACGTCTCCTATACTGTAAACGGTTACTATATCTGGATATTTTTCTATGAACATACATTCTGCTCCACTATTTATTGCTTCAGTTTTATTCATTTCTTTTACTGTTACAGGAATATCTTCTTTTATCCATTTATTAACTAATTCTTCTGTTTTTTTCTTTTCTTCATCAGTTAATTTATGGTCACAAGAGAAATCAAATCTCATTCTTTCACTTGTTATATTACTGCCTTTTTGATGAACATCAGGTCCAACAACAATTTTTAGTGCTGCATTTAATAGATGAGTTGCTGTATGATATTTTATTTCTATTTCTCCAGTAGATGCAAGGCCACCTTTAAACTTTCCACTTGATGCAGTACGAGACAATTCTTGATGTGCTTTAAATTTTTCTTTAAAACCTTCTACATCTACCATAATTCCAAGTTCACTAGCAAGTTCTACTGTTAATTCAATTGGAAAGCCATAAGTATCATATAGTTTAAATGCTAAATCTTTATTTAGTTTACCATCCGTAATATTTTTTGTTGTTTTTTCAAATTCTCTTAGACCTTTTTCAAGAGTTCTATTAAATTTTATTTTTTCATTTGTTAATACTTCTAAAATAACATTATAATTTTTTTCAAGTTCTTCGTAATATTTTTTATATTTATCAATTATTAATTTTGCTATTTCTATATCCCAATTACTATTAACGTCTATTCCTAATTTTTTAGCGTGTCTAATTGCACGTCTTATTAATCTTCTTAAAATATAACCTTGGTCAGTATTACTTGGTTTTATCATAGCATTATCACCAGCAATGAACACACTTGTACGTATATGATCTGCTATAATACGCATACTCTTTTCATTTCCAATGTATGGTTTCATACTTATGCGTTCAATTAGTTCTATAACATCTTTCCATACGCTTGATAAATAGTTATCATTAACTCCTTCAAGTACTGCTACAACTCTTTCATACCCCATTCCAGTATCTACATTTTTCTTTGGCAATGGTGTTATATTTCCTTTTTCATCTTTATTAAATTCCATAAATACGTCATTCCATATTTCAACCCAACGAACGTCTTCTGGATCGAATACTTCAGGTATTTCATCATCGCTTCTAAAGTAGAACATTTCTGAATCAGTTCCACAAGGTCCAGTTTCTCCAGCTATCCAAAAATTGTCATCGCTTGTTTTAGCTATGTGTTTAGGATCAATTCCTAAGCTTTCCCATATTTCTATAGCTTCTTTATCTTCATCAAGTATGTCATTACCTGCAAAAACCGTTACTGCTAATCTTTCTTTTTGAATTTTTAAGACATCAGTTAAAAATTCAAAACTCCATGTTATTGCTTCTTTTTTAAAATAATCTCCTAAACTCCAATTTCCAAGCATTTCAAAGAAAGTATGATGATAAGTGTCTCCCACTTCATCTAAGTCATTAGTTCTAATACATTTTTGATAATCAACTAATCTTGTTCCGTAAGGATGACTTTGTCCTCTTAAATATGGAACTAAGGGTTGCATACCTGCAGTATTAAATAATACGCTTGGGTCATTTTCTGGTACAACTGGTGCACTAGGTATTTGTTTATGTCCTTTCTTTACAAAAAAATCTATATATAAATCTTTTAAATTCATTATTTTTCACTTCCTATTTTCTCTATTATAAAATTTACAACTTCATCTATTGTCATATTAGAAGAATCAATATATATTTGATCATCACATCTTTTTAAAGCTCCAACTGGTTTATTCATATCATTCAAATCTCTTTTTTTTATATTATCTACTATTTCTTCATATGACATATCTATATTTTTTTCTTGATTTTGTTTATATCTTCTTTTTGCTCTTTCTTCTACACTAGCATCTAAATAGAATTTATAGTCTGCATTTGGAAATACTACAGTAGTAATATCTCTTCCTTCCATAATAATATTTTTTCCCAATGCCATTTTTCTTTGTAAATCAACTAATATTTCTCTTACTTTAATTATACTTGATATTGGAGATACGATACTTGTTACATCTTTATCTCTAATTCTTTCACTAACGTCTTTTCCATTTAGAAATGTATGTCCATTTGTATCAAAGTCAATACTAATGTTATTTAGTAATTCTACTACTTTATCTTCTTCTTTATAATCTATTTTATTTTCTATACAAGATAAGGCTAAACATCTATATGTTGCTCCTGTATCTATATATACTAAATTACATTTTTCTGCAATTAATTTTGTAATTGTACCTTTTCCGCTTCCTGCTGGTCCATCTATTGCTATTACCATATTCATCCCTCACAAACTATATATATTTTATCAAAATCATATATTAAAGTCCATATTGATGTTAAAATTTATTTTAAATTTATAAATATTTAAAAAAATCTACAAAACGTAGATTATTTTTCTGTTATAAAGAATCTTTCATACCATATTAAGAATGAATATATAGTATATATTTTTTTACCATTACGTAATACATTATTATGATGATTATCTAACATTTCATTAATTTTATCTTTATTAAAGAATGTACTAACAAAATCTTTATTGAACATATCTTTTACTTTTTTATAATATTTTTCTTCCATAATCCAATTACCAAATGGTACTGGAAAACCTAATTTTTTTCTTTTAGCCCATTCAGTTGGAATAACTTTATTTGCAACTTGTCTAAATATATATTTAGTTTGATTATTATGAACCATATATTTTGTAGGAAGTTTTTTTGATATGTTCCATACTTCTTTATCTAAGAAAGGTACACGTAATTCTACACTATTTGCCATAGACATTTTATCTGCTTTTAAAAGTATATCATTTGGTAACCAAAAGTTAAGATCAATATACATTTTTCTAAGTACATCATTTTCACCTTTTGTTTCGTCATGATATGGTTTACATAAGTCATAAGGTGTAATATCTGGTATATAATCTTCATTTAATATATCTTTTATTTCATCATTTAAAAACATTTCTGTTTTATTATAATATCTCTTACTGATATCTTTTCCATATTTTTCTAATGTGTGTTTACCTTTAAAATATGGTAATGGTTTTATTATATGTGATATTCCACTTCTAATAAATAATGGTAAAGATAAATATAATTTTTCACCTAGAGAATCATTGTATTCATTATATCCACCAAACATCTCGTCGGCACCTTCACCAGATAAGACAACTTTAACTTGACTTCTTGCAAGTTTGCTTAAAAAATATAATGGAACTGTACTTACGTTAGCACTAGGTTCATCACAATGATATTGTACTGTTGGTAATATATCAAAAAATTCATCGCCACTAATTACTTTACTATAATGTTTTACTTTAAAATGATCTGATAAACTTTTAGCGTAATCTATTTCACTAAACCCTTTACCTAGAAATCCAACAGTAAATGTCTTATTAGGTTTAGCCATACTAACAACATATGATGAATCTACTCCACCACTTAGGTACGAACCTACTTCAACATCACTTATTTGATGATATTTAATTGAACTTTCTAATGTTTCTTCTACTAATTTTTCATAATATTCGTAGCTGTTTTTAACTTTATTATATTCTAATTTATGATAAGCATGTGTACTAACTTTACCATCTTTATAAATTAAATAATGTCCTGGTTTTAACTTCTTAGTATATTTAAAGAATGTTTCTTCTAAATGATTAGTTCCATAAGACAAATACATTCCTAATACTTTATTATTTAACTCTTTTTTAAAATCAGGATGAGATAAGAAAGACTTAATTTCACTTCCTACCATAAATAAATTATCATTATTATAATAATAGAATGGTTTTATACCAAAGTAATCTCTAGCACCAACTAATATATTTTTATTTTTATCATATATTATTATTCCAAACATACCACGTAATTTATTAAATATATTTGTTCCATATTCTTCATATCCATGTACTATTACTTCAGTATCACTATTAGTTTTAAATTTATGATTTAATTTTTCTAAATCACTTCTTAATTCCATGAAATTATATATTTCACCATTAAACATAACTATTACACTTTTATCTTCATTATATAATGGCTGATTTCCACCTTTTAAATCTATTATAGAAAGTCTTCTAAAACCCATAGCAATATTTTTATCTACATAATATCCATCACTATCTGGTCCTCTATGAATAATTCTATCAGACATATCTTTTATTATTTTCTTTTTATCATTTATACTTTTTTTATCACTAAATCCACAAAATCCGCACATTATATCACTTCCAATCCCAGTTTGCTTCTTTATATGCTACTATGTAATTATAAGCAATTTTAATTAATAATAATTTACGTAAAAAGCCATTATCTTTTTTATAAGAAAGTGGATTAACTCTTTTTTTCCATAAACTTAATACTTTTTCTTTATATTTTTCATTTGTAATATATTTTTTTACTATATATTTTGGTACAAACGTTTCTAATTGTTGATTTTCTACTATTTGATAATCTAATTCTTCTTTTAATATTAAATCTTTATATAATATTTCAATTAAATTAAATCCACATGGAGTAATATAATAAGAACATCTACCTTGTCTAGCATTAATTTCCATTACTTTATATTTTCCATCACGTTCATCATATTTCATATCAAATTCAGCAAAACCTTGATATTCAATTTTTTCCATAAATTTTTTAATTTTATTTATTTGGTCTGTTACACCAGGAAATTCTGAATAACCATTTATTAAAACAGCAGCATTGCCTATCATTTTAGATGAATGTTCTTGCAATCCTATTTGTGCGAATGACACTAATTTAACTTCATGATTTTTGTCTACGTAAACTACTGCATCAAATAGATGTGAATCATCTCCAGGAATATATTCTTGTATTATTAATGTGTCATCGTATCCACCATTTTTAAAATACTCTATTACTTCATTTAACTCTTCCATAGTATTAAGTCTATATATTTTTTTCTTACCCTTAAAATTAATATGCTTAAATAATATTACGTTAGCAGGTTTAACAATTACAGGAAAGTTTAATTTTTTCTTAACTTTATCATCTAATTTACAATCAAAATATATAGTTTTAGGTAAATCTAAAACACTTTTAGCATAATTTTTATAAAAACTTTCTTTATTGACTAATGTTCTTTGTAATTCTACACTAGGATAATTAAAATAAAATTTCTTTTTTAATTTACTTTGATTTTTAGCAATGAACTCTCCATAAGTTTCATTACTACTAACAAGTAATATTTTTTCTCCCTTATGTAAATTATAATATTCTTCTAATGCATTTAAAAATATATTTTCATCCCATAATTTTTCTATATATTTTATATTTAATATTTTAGTATATCTTGTATATGCAAATGATTTTTGTCCTGGTATATCTATTGATATTAAATCTGCTTTCTTACCAGTAAATTCATGATAACATCTTGCTAGGTAATATGCATTTATATCATTTCCTATTATTAAACATCTAAATTCTTTCATATCTTCACCTAATATTCTATTTCTTTTCTTTCGCCATTATATATATATACTCTTGGAACTCTATTAGTAATACTACTTATTGTTTTATATACGTTAGCATTCGCTAATCTACTTGCTTCTCTTATACTAATATTATCTCCAAATATTTCTACTTTATCTCCTACTTTAACACTTTCATCTATTATTACACTAGTTACATCCATGTAATTAACAACTATGTTATATTTTTTACCATTTATATAAACATAACTTTTATTTATAAATAAATAATCTGCAAATCCGTAGGGTAATATACCAACAATAACATCACTATTATTATCATACATACCACCATAGCCTATTACTTCATTGCTACTAACTTTTTTAGTTTCTATTACTTCAGTATAAAATTTTAATACTGTATCAAGATTTAAAATAGATTCTTTATAATTATCTTTTACTCTAAATATTTTATTATATAATTTTCTTTTACAAGAAAGTGGATATCTATATTTATTAAATCCATACATTAATATTCCTAATCTTATACCATTTGCAAATTCTATTTTTTCATGTTGTTCTAATGTCAAACTTCTATCTATATGAACTATATCTATTTTATTTAAATTAATTAAGCTAGTTAAATCTTTAAATTGTTCTAATTCTTTTTTTAAACTATTTCCAGCACCACTATAAAGTTGTGTGTATATACCAATTAATTTGACACATTCATTACTATTATCAAATACATATTTAACATCATTTTTATCTTTAAAACCAAATCTGTTCATACCACTATCTATTTTTATATGAAACTTAATATTAATATTATTATTTATTAGTTTATCAAATAAGTCTTTATTATCTATTGTAATATCTATATTATTTTTAGTAGCAACTAAAATGTCTTCATAATGTATTGGTTCTAGTACTAAGATTGGGATATCTTTGTATAACTTTCTTATTTTTAATGCTTCTTCTAAGCTAGAAGTTGCTAAATAATTTATTCCACCTTTTATTAAATATTTTATACTTTCTATACCATGTCCATAACAATTAGCTTTTACAACACCTATATAATATTTGTAGTCATTATATTTATTTTTTATTTCTTTTATATTATTTTCTAACTTATTACAATCTATTTCTACATAAGTTTTTCTGTACATAATACCAACTCTTTCTTAAAGATTATACCATACTAATATTATTTTTTACAATAAATCTATTTATATTATGTAAAGAAAAAAATACTTATTTAAAAGTATTATTTTTCGTAATCACAGTTAGAACATTTTATTATTCCATTCTTTTCAATTAGAAGATTTTTACATTCTGGACATAATTCTCCAGTTGGAAGATACCAAGTTGCTGTTTTACATTTAGGATAATTATTGCATCCATAAAATATTTTATTGCGTTTTGTTGTCTTTTCTATTATTTTTCCTTTTTTACATATTGGACAATCACATATTTCTTTTACTTCTTTTTTTTCTTGTTTAATATATGTACATTCAGGATAATTACTACATGCAGTAAATTCACCATATCTACCTTTTCTTATAACTAATTCACTTCCACAATTTGGACAAATTTCACCAGTTTTAGTTGGTTCTTTCTTTTCCATATCAGTAAATGCTTTTTCTACAAGAGGCTCAAAGTCATTATAGAAATCACTTAATACTTTTATATTATCCATTTTATTATCTGCAATTTCATCTAATTCAGTTTCCATGTTTGCAGTATATTCTACATTAATTATATTTGAGAAAAATTCTTGTAACTTGTCTGTTGTTTCAATACCAATCTCTGTAGGAAAGAATTTTTTGTCTGTTACTGTAACGTATGCACGTTTTTTTAATGTATCCATTGTTTTTGCGTAGGTAGAAGGTCTTCCTATTCCAAGACTTTCCATTTCTTTTATTAATGAAGCTTCAGTATATCTAGGCACTGGCTTAGTAAAATGTTGTTCTTTTTTTATTTCATTAGATGTTAATTCATCACCAACATTCAATTCTGGTAATTCTACATCTTCAGTATTCATGTAATTTTTATATACTTTTAAGAATCCGTCAAAAATAGTTACTTGACCAGTTGACTTAAATTCATAACCATTATTATCTAAAATTATACTTGTTTGTTTTACTTTAGCATCACTCATTAAGCATGCTAAGGCACGATAATATATTATACTGTAAATTTTATGTTCGTCTGGAGTTAAATATTTTTTTACACTTTCTGGAGTTCTTTTAATACTAGTTGGCCTAATGGCTTCGTGAGCATCTTGAACGTTTTCTTTTTTCTTTGCAATTTTTACATTTCCAACGTAAGCTTCTCCATATTGTTCTTTAATGTAATTTTTTACATCATTAACAAATAAATCAGAAAGTCTTGTAGAATCTGTTCTCATATAACTTATTAAACCCACTGTTTCAGTTCCAATATCTTTACCTTCATATAATTTTTGGGCAACTGTCATTGTTTTTGTAGAACCAAAATTAAATTTTGTAGAACATGCTTGTTGTAAGGTACTTGTAGTAAATGGCATTACGCCTTTTTTATTTTTTTCTTTTGTTTCTACATTGATAATTTTAAATTTATCTTGAAGTTCTTTTAGTACCTTATCTGCATCTTCTTCATTTTTTAGTTCTATTTTGTTACCTTTATATTTTTCTAAATCAGATGAAAAATTATCAAATAAAGCTTCTATAGTCCAATATTCTTCTGGTATGAATGCTTCTATTTCTCTTTCTCTATCTACAATTAGTTTTAATGCTACACTTTGTACACGTCCTGCTGATTTTCCACCAGTTTTTGATTGCATTAGTTTAGATAATCTGAATCCTATTATTCTATCTAATATTCTTCTTGTTTCTTGACTTTTTACTAAGTTGTAATCTATTTTTCTTGTATGTTTCATTGCTTCTTTTATTGCAGGCTCTGTTATTTCATTAAATAATACTCTTTCATATTCGTTATCTTTTAAACCAATTGAATCATATAAATGCCAACTTATTGCTTCTCCTTCTCGGTCGGGGTCAGTTGCAAGAAATACTTTTTCAGAAGCTTTACAATCTTTTTTTAATTCACTAATAACTTTCTTTTTACCCGTTATTGGAACATAATTTGGTGTAAAGTTATTATCTACATCAACACCTAATCCAAATTTCCCACTTGTCGATAAATCTCTTACATGTCCTTTACTTGATACTACTTTATAATCATTACCTAAATATTTCCCTATTGTTTTTGTTTTACTTGGGGACTCAACTATAACTAATTTCATAATGTCTTCCTTTCAACTTATATAATAATATAATTAAATTTAAAAAAAATCAATATAATTTGATTTTTCTCAAAAAAATATTTTATACATTTTACAACATTATAACTTTTGCTTCGTCAATTCCTGTAAAATCAACAATTTTGCTTATACTAAAGTTTTTTTCTTTTAATTTTTTTGCTAATGAAATTTTCTTTTAAATCATTATAATCATAACCTAATAAATAATTTAGAAAAAGCATAGATAATCTAAAGATACTTTATTTAAAAAAACATTTTTAAAAGTCCAATCAAATTGTAAATTAAATAGTAAATTTTTATTATTTATAATATTATCATAAGTAAGAGTGTTCATTAAATCTTTCTCCTTTCTAATCACTTTAATTAATCCCTTCACTATATATTATTGTGGAAAAATTTGTTTTTCCTTTTTTTTTCGCGCATTTTTTTAAGTTTTTTTACATTTTAAACAGATATAAAAATTTTATAATCATTTTTTTACAAAAATAAAATATCTGAATGTTCAGATATTTTATGCATTTCATTTAAATATTTTTTCACTTTCTAGTATTGTGCTTTTATGTTTAGCAATAAAGCTATTGTAAATATTTGTAATATCATTTATACGTTTTTCTTTATTTTTTAAAGCTTCCGTATAATATTCTTTAGTTTTATTTATAAATTTTTCGATATTCTGATTTTCATCATAAATATAATCATTAATTAATTTATTTAATTTTGCATCACTATCTTTATATTTAATTAAACTTTCACCTTTTTCATCAATTGCGTTTGAATTGATGAAATATCCTAACGTAAATTCATCTTTTGTTTCTTTACTTGTATTAGTTATTCTGCCATAACTAACTACCTTAGGATCTTTATATTCAAAGTTATCTAAATACTGCCATAATATAAATGCTTTTTGAAAATCAGGTTGTCTTAAAATTAAGTTTGTTTTTCTAATTGGATTTGATACTGGAGTACAACCTACTAATTCTTTTATCATTTCAGTAGTTCTAAAACCACTTATTATCTCATAACAAGCAAGTATTCTATTTTTATAATCTGCTCCATATTCATCAAAATCTATTTTATCTTCTTCACGCATACTTAATTCTATGGAAATATTTTTATTTTTTAATGTGGTATTTCCTTTATAACTAACAACTTTTTTTATTTCTTTATTACTCATTAAATCTAGATTTTCAAGTTGTCTGTTTATAAATGATTCTAGTCTAGTAACTAAAGTATATATAAATCTATTTTCATATAAGTCAGAAGTATCTTCTTTATAAACATTTAGAAGTTTTTTAGGAACTACGTCTCCATTTTTATCTAAATCCTGGATATTTTCACTATGTTGAGCTAAATGTTTTATTGTTTCTTGAGATACTCTTTTAGTTTTTTCTACTATAACAACGTCTTCTTCTTGTACAATAAATCTTCTTGGATTTCTAACAATTTTATCTATATTAGGCAAAGTGTCCTCTAATACATCAAGCCAAGTATAATCTATTTTTGTTTCTTTTATATCAGAAGTAAATATAAAATTAGCATCTGTATTTGATAGAAATGTTTCTAGTTTATTTGTATCAATATTATTCATTACATCAGTTATATTCTTTAACATAACTCACCTACATAGATTTCTTTAATCTTATTATGAAATCTTTACATTTATTCATATTTTCTTTACCAAAATTAACATTTAGATAATTTATAAATTCATCTAATTCATTTTTTATGAATGCTAAATTTAATTGTTCAAATTTTCTTAATATTTTTGATGCTATTAAATAGTCTATCGCATCTATCTCTTTTCCACCGCATGCTACATATGATGGTACGAAATCTTCAATTTGTCTCATAATACGATTACCAAAAGATATTCTAAAATGTTCGATTATATATTGGTCTAATTCATCTAGTTTCTTTAACATTTCTTTACTTACTGGATATTTATTTTTTGCTTCATCAAATAATTTTTCAAAATATTCATCACTTAAACTAGCACATCCAGTTTTAGGTGCATCAAATTTTGCACATTTATCATTTATGTCAATTGGCATTGCTCTGTCGTATACTTTATCTGTTACCATGAATGTTGAATCATCGTTATTGATAGTACCGATGTACCACATATTACCTGGTAAATTGAAGTTACCATTTACGATTTTTTTAGGATCACTTTCCCAAGGAGATGATACTAAATTTACTACCCATTCTTTTTTAGATGGCATTTCCATAATTGATAACATTTCTGCAAAGTAATATTCTACACGTGCAATGTTCATTTCATCTAGAATTGTTACATAAATTTTATCGTTATATGTTGCTTCATACATTTTACTTAATAATTCAGTTTCATTAAATCTTTTTGTAAATTCATTGAAATATCCAAATAATTCTGTTCTATCTCTCCAAGAAGGTTGTACTGGAGCAATGACTGAATCATTTCCTAAGAAATGTCCAAAAGCATATGCTAATGATGTTTTACCAGTACCACTTATACCTTGTAATATTAATATTCTACTAGCACCAAATGCTGAAATAAATAATCTTATTAAATCAGGTGTATAATAAAGTCCTAATTCACTTGCTGCATAATTTCTGAAGTTATCACAAATTTGTTTCAAATTTAAATCGTTTCTAAATACTTCAGGTTTAGCATTTTCCCATTCTTTATCAATTTGTGTTAATTTGAAGAATCTACTTTCACCCTTACCTAGTTTAGTTATTGGGTTACCGTTTTCATCAAATTCACCGTCTCCACCTTGTGCCATCATAGTTAACTTGTCATTTTCTTGTTTTAATTTAATCATGTCATAATTTAATTTTTCTACTTCTTCTAATAAAGCATCCTGTTCATGGCTTTTTCTTATTACTTTAATTATTTTTTTAACTAAATAATATACTATATAACTAAATAAACCTAATAAAAGAATTAAACATATAATTGCAATTATAATAAATACAATACTTACTGTTTCTTTATACTCTTTTATTATTTCACTATATTTCACTATATTTAACATCTCTAATATTCCGCCAAAGAATGACTTTAATATAGAAACCAATCCATTAAAGAATGGTGTTAAAAAATCTACAAAAAACTTTCCATAATTATTCATACTATCAAACTCACTTTCCACCTAATAAATGTTTTTCATCTATCTTATTTCTATAATTTTTTATAATAAATTCCATATTCATATCTTTCCAAATCTCTATATATTTTTCATTAGTACTTAGAAATTCCTCTGGAACTATTATCTTTTTAATATCCATAAACATATTATAGTTATTAGTATCTACAACTTTATTAACTTCTATATATAAATCAATATTGTATTCTTTAATTGTATTAATAAAATCATAATCATCTTTTATATCTTCATAATCTACTAAGAATTTAATATTATCATTTATTATTTTATTTCTTTTAATCATATAATCTCTTATGTTTTTATCAATTATATCATCTTTTTTTACTTTAAATAATAATTGTTTTTTTATACCTTCTTTTAGTAGTTTAAATGATGTTACATATGCTAAATCATAAGATATTCCAGATAATATGCTAGTTATATTCATTTTATTATTTACGATATTAATATCAAGTTCATTATAATTATTTAATTCTTTTATATCGTATTCATAAAGTATTTTATAAAGTTCATTATCTTCATTTATTTTTATAAACATATTATGACTATCTTTTTTGTTCATATTATTTATTAAATTATTATATTTGTTATTATTAATTATAATATCTTTTATATCTTCTATAAGTTTAACTAAATCTTTTTCTCTTTTAAATCTAATACTTTGAAAGTTATCAATTATGTTGTTTACTACCTTTTCTATTTGTTTAGGAGTACTAATCAAATTAAAATCTTTGTTATAAAGTATTAAACTAGTATAGATTAGTATAGTTAAATAAAGTATAGAACTTTCTTTTGTATTTAAAGTTACTATGTCATCTGTATTTTCATAATAATCTATTATAGCTAGTAAAATATTTTTTATTTTTCTGTTTATTTTATTATTAAACTTAATATATTTATCTATTTTACTATAATCATTTAATACATATAAATAATATTTATCATAATATATATTTACAACGTTAGTTATTATGTTATAAAACTCATTAGTGTCGTTCCATAATTCATTATCTAGAAATTCTATATTATTTTCTAAACTTAGAAGAATAGTATTAAGATTTTTTTTAGATATATTTAAATAATTATCAATACTATTATTCATATTTAACCTCTTTTCTATTCTATAAGTATTATAACAAAAGTAAATATATATATCAATTATTAATTTAATATTTTATTATTTTTTATTTAATTATTTTAATATTAATCGTTTATAAATTACTATAAAAAACACCATACTGTAATATGGTATATTTTTTATTCACTCACTTCAAAATTATTTAGATTCCCATTTTCATCTAATATTTTGTTTACTGATTCAGTAGCTTTATTTAATTTATCACTACATACTTTAATTATTTTCATTGCTTCACTATATTTATCTATGCTAGTTTCTAAATCTATGTTTCCACTTTCTAAATCTTTTACTATTTTTTCTACTTCTAATAATAGTTCATCAAATTTCTTTTCTTCCATTATTCTTCTTTCCCTTCTACAATAACATTTAATTTGCCTTTACATAATCTAATATCTAATTTATCTTTTATATTTATATCTTTAATATCTTTTATTGCTTTCATATCTTTAGTTACTACACTATAACCTTTACTTAATACAGATAGCGGATTTAACAAATTTAATTTATTTAATAATAATTCATAAGTATTATTATAATTATTTAGAAAACTATCTGGATTATTTAAGGTATAGTTTTTCTTTATATTATCTAATTTTTTTTCTTCTAAATTTATAATATATTTCATTTTGGTATTTAAATTATCTATTAATGTATCTAATTTTTGTTCTCTTATTTCAAAAGTTGCAAGTGGGTTTGATAATACATAACTTGTTTTTAAATTATCTACTCTTTTTTTATTAAATTCAATTATATTTTCTATATCTTTGTTTAGTCTAATATTTAATTGATTTATGAAATTTTTAACGTCTATAATATTTGGGACTGCCATTTCAGCTGCTCCTGTTGGTGTTGGTGCTCTTAAATCACTTACAAAATCACTTATTGTAAAGTCAATTTCATGACCAACAGCAGATATTATTGGAGTTTTTGCATCGTATATTGCTCTTGCAACAATTTCTTCATTGAATGCCCATAAATCTTCAATAGAACCTCCACCTCTACCAACAATTAATACATCTAAATCATATTCATCTGCTTTTTTTATTTGCTTTACAATATCTGGTGCAGCAAGTTCTCCTTGTACTAGAGCTGGAAACAATATTGTTTCTGTAGATGGAAATCTTCTTTTTATTGTACTTAATATATCTCTAATAGCAGCACCTGTTGGAGCAGTTACAATACCAATCTTTTTAGGAAATTTAGGTATTTTCTTTTTGTGTCGTTCATCAAACAATCCTTCATTAGATAATTTTTTCTTTAGTTCTTCAAATTGTAAATATAAATTACCTACGCCATCGCTCATCATTTCATTAACATATATTTGATATCCGCCAGTAGGTTCATATACGCTTACTCTACCTACTACTAAAACTTTCATTCCATCTTTTGGAACAAAATTTAATTTACTAGCATAAGTACTAAACATAACAGCATTAATTCTACTACCTTCATCTTTTAATGTAAAATACAAATGCCCTCTTGTATGTCCTTTAAAATTCGATATTTCCCCTTTTAAACCTAATGTTTGGATATTAGGATCAGTATCAAATTTATTTTTTAAATATTTATTTAATGTGGTAACAGTAATATATCTTCTTTCCATAATATCATCCCTTAAAAAGAAATAGTTAATCACCATTAACTATTTTATCTAATACAGCATTTATCATATTTTTAACTTTATCATCACTATATTTTTTTGCTAGCTCTATTGCTTCATTAATAACAACAATATCTGGTGTATCCATATATTTTATTTCATAAATTGACATTCTTAAAATACATGCACCTATGCTTTCAATTCTATCTATAGTCCAATTATTTAAATATTTATTTGCTAATTCATCTAATTCATTTTGTTTATCTAATACACCGTATACCATATCATCTACAAATGTATTTTTTATTTCTGAATTTTCTTTTATAACATCTTCTATTTTATATTCGTATTTACTTTTTTTATACATTTCTACTTGATATAGAATAGTCATAATTTTTTCTCTTAATTCACTTCTACTAACTGTCATAATTTTTTCACCTACAATCAATTATATCATGAATGTTTAATTATTCATAATAAATATTTATATTTTTTTATTTATTTTTTTGTAATATTTACAATGTTCTTTTAATAGACATTTTTCACATTCTGGTTTTATACTTTTACAAGTATATCTTCCAAATAACACTAACTGATGATGTACTCTACTCCATTTATTCTTTGGAATTTTTTTCATTAAATTTTTTTCTACTTTTAATACAGTATCTTTTTCATTTGCAAGATTTAATCTTTTTGAAACTCTTTCTACATGTGTGTCCACTGCTATTGCTGGTACATCAAATATATTTGATAAAACTACGTTAGTTGTCTTTCTACCCACGCCGGGTAGACTTTCTAAATAGTCTCTATTATTTGGTACTACACCATTATAATTTTCAAGTAAACTTTTTGAAATACTAATAATGTATTGTGCTTTTTTTCTATAATTTCCACAACTATATATAATTTTTTCTATATCTTTTATATTAGCAGTACTTAAAGTTTCTAGATTGTATTTTTGAAATAATACTTTAGTTACTTCGTTAACTCTTTTATCCGTACATTGAGCTGATAAAACGGTTGCAATTAATAATTCATAGTCTTTATTATAATTTAATTCACATTTAGGATTAGGTATCATTTTATCTAATAATTCTAATATATTATTAATTTTCATCTAACCAATTATATTCAAAGAAATCAGAATTTTCTTTTTTTGTTTCTTTTTGATACCTATTTTTATTAACATCCTCAACTGTTTTATATCCTTTTTTAGTCCATTCATATATTATTTTATCAATGTATCTTAAATTACTAACACCATTATATGTTGCTTCTTTTAAGGCTTCTTTAATTAACTCTTCACTCATTCCACTATTTATCCATTCATTAATAAATTCATATTCCATCGGAGTTAATTTTCTATTAAATTCACTTTCAAATAATGAAAAAATATTTTCTTCACTATCTTTGTTTATTTTTTTATTAATGTTTGTTGCTGCTAGTTTATATATACCTTCTAATGATATTTCTTCACTAACTCTATCTCCGTCTTTACTAATACATGTATTTATTAAATTTTTACTAGTTAAAGTACTAAATGCCTCTAATATTTCATTATTATTTAATGAAGTTATTTTGTTTATCAATTTTAAATCTAATACTGGGTGTTCTTGATTAGATAAGTATATTATGAGTAATGTTTCATTAATACTTAAATTATATTCTTTTATAATTTTAAATAAAAATGGTCTAATTATATAATCTTTATTTTTTATAATATTATATATTACTTCATTACTCATAACTAACACCTACTTTCTTAAAAATTTTATTATGTCTTTATTTTTATTTTTTATTTTTCCATTTAATATATTTGTTTCTAATTCTTTATATATATCATTGATTCCAATATAACTATCATTGTTTAATTTATATAATGTTTCTTTTTTTATTTTTATATCGTCTTTTGATTTTATTGGGAGTGATTTATATAATTTATTGATTTTTATATAATCTACATTTAATATTTCTCCTGCAATAATATTTATATAAAGTCCATATTTATACAAAGTATTATTATTAATTTCTTTAATATCTAGTATACTTCTAATATCATTTATTATATTACGTTCTGATTTAGTTAATGGATATTTATCACTAAATTCTAATTGGGCGTACATTCCTAATACATCTTTACTAACATTTATATTATCATATTTTATATCTAATGTACTACATAAATTTAACTCTTTTATTAAATTTAATCCTTTTATTTTATTATTAGAAGATAATATTTTATCTAATTCTTCTTTTTTTCTATAATAACTTATATTTTTTATTAAATTTTTATTATTATTTATAAAGTCTATTATTTCTTCATCAATACTAAAATCATATATTGTTGCAAAACGAATAGCACGTAATATTCTTACTGGGTCTTCTTTTAATTTATTTTTGGTACTACCAACACATTTTATTATTTTATTATTTATATCTTTTATACCATCATAATAATCTATTATATTTAGATTGCTATCCATTATAAGTGAATTACAAGTAAAATCTCTTCTTTTTAGATCTGTTTTTAAGTCTGTTATATATTCTGTTTTTGGATGATGATTTTCATAATCACTTTCTTTTCTATATGTTGTAATATCAATATTATATTTTTTTGTTTTTATATTGACACAACCATAGTGTACTTTAGTATTTTTATCTAATTTAAATATATTTATTATATCTTTAGGTAAAGCGTTTGTACATATATCTATATCAGAACTGAATACACCAATTACTTTATTTCTAACATATCCACCTACTATATAGGCATCAAATCCATTTTTTTCTATTTTTTTTAATATATTTATAATTATTTTATCCATATTAATATCTTGTAGTAAATGTAATTATCATATCAATAGAAAATATTATTGCTATTGATATGGTAATTATTGTTGACATTCTCTCCTTTTTTGTAATAAATTTTTTTAATAGTGGTTCAACTATATACATAAAAAGTAGTGTTAATACAGCAAAGTTTAATACACTTCTTAAGCAAACATATCCATTTAAGTTCATAAATAAGCCTGTATAATCCCACCAAGTTCTATGATATATGCGAAATAATACATCTCCTGTAACATATTCTACAATACCAGTAATAATTATTGACAAGAGAAATATTAGTATTGGATATTTTTTTAAATTTTTTAACAATAATAATAGAATGACTGAACCACTGCCATAAACCGGTAAATAACAACCATAAAAAAAGCCTCTGTTTACTAGTTGATGTTCTATTATAATTGAGAAACATTCTTCATATATCCATCCTAAAAAACATCCAACGAAAAATACTAACCCCCAATAAATAATCTTACTTCTTTTTTTCATAAATACTCCTAGATATATTTTACTAAAGTTATAAATAAAAGTAAATCTATATAAAGTTTGTTTACATGAATTTTATATAGAAAAAAAGAATAATTATATATCCTTTTTAACATGTTTTTTTATAAATTGCATAATGTATAGCACTACCAATATTTCTTCCTAATTCTAAGAAAGAATTTATTAGTCTTACTAAACTATTAAGAAAACTACCGCTTGTATAACTAGCACCTGCTACTATAGTTTTTAGTTCATTTTTTTCCATTAGTTACATCTCAATGGTCTTAAAAATCCATCAACTATACCAACAATGAAACTTCCTAGAGCAGCAATAATAATTCCTATTCCAACTTTCTTACCACTACCACCACCGATAGTCATTTTTAGTTCTTGATTTTCTAGTACCATAATTACTCCTTTCTAAAAGTTAAAACTTTATCAAATAAATTACTAACATTTTTATGACTTACATAAATAATAGTTCTATCTTTAAAATATTCTAAAATATCTTTTAAAATAGTTACTTCTAGATTATAATCAACTTCTTTTAATACTTCATCTAGTATAATTATTTTTTTTGAATAAATTAATCCTCTAGCTAAAATAATTCTATTTTTTTCTCCTCCACTTAAAGAATTATTATTAATAATAAAACTATCTAATCCAACACTTTTTATGATATTTATAGTATCTAATTTACAAATTCTTATAACATTATTTAAAAGTTCTTTGTCCATTTCTTTTCTTAGAGTTAAATTATTTAATATTGTATCATTAAACAACTCTTCATCTTGAGAAACATAACTTACTACATTAGTCAAATTATAGTTAGAAACTAATTTATTATTTATTAAAATATCACCTTCATAATTTATAATCTCATTACTTAACATTTTAAGTAATGTACTCTTACCTATACCAGATGGACCACTTATAAATATTTTATCATTCTCTTTAATTACATAATTCAAATTTTTAATAATATATTTTCCATTAATATCATAATTTAAGTTATTAATTTTAATTTCATAATTATTAATAGATATATCTTTTTTCTTATCTAAATTAATAGATATAAAATCATTATTTTTATTAATTATAGATTTATATAATATGAAAGATGGATAGTAATCTATTATTTGTTTTAAAAGATTAATATAATAACATATAAGCATATATATTAATAAACCATTAGTTATATTAATATTATTTTTTATTATATAATAAAGTACTAATAGTTGTGTTAAGTCAATTATTACTTTATTTATAAAATCTACTTTATATACTTTTTTATTAATGCTTTTAAATACTGTATTTTTTTCTTCTAATATATTTTTTGTATTATCAATAAAATATTTATAGTTATTTAAGTGTTTAATAGTAGTAAATTTTGTAATATAATCTATTATATTTGAATTATAAGATTCATCAATACTAACTAAATATCTAATTTTATTTATTAGTTTTTTATAAATTATTATGTTATATATTAAATAAATTAATGAAATAATAAATAATATTATAGATAATTTTTGAGTATAAATAATTATTACTAGAAGGAGGTTCAATAATAAAATAATATTAAATATTAATTCGATTATATAATCTAATATATTTTTTGATAAATCATTTAATTCATTAAATCTAGTAATTATTTCTCCTTTCTGTTTTAACTTTAAATAATTTAAAGGGAGATTAAATATGTGTTTTATAAATTTAATTAATATATTATTATTAAAGTTTATATTAATTTTTAATAATATACTTCTTTTTAAATATATTAATAAATTTAATATAAATATTATTAAGAATAAAATATATACATTTTTTAAATTGTTACTTAATAATTTTATTGAGATATTATTTATTAAAGATAACAATAGTATAATAAAACTTATTATTAACATTATTGAAAATATTGTTTTATTTTTTTTAATAAATTCTATTATTTTTTTAGATATGAATTTATTCTTTTTATATTTTACAATTGTTGATATAGGTTCAAAATACAATATTACACCCGTAAATAATTCATTGAATTTATTAAGCTTTATTTTTTTTAAACCTATAGAAGGATCCATTACTAACACATAATTATTATTGAATTCATAAACTACTACAAAGTGGAATAGATTATTATCTAGTTTTAGATGTGCAATTAGAGGAAATCTTTCATTTTTAATATACTTTATTTTTTTTGATATAACATTAAATCCAATCTTTTTTGCATAATTTACTAAATCATAGGCATTGCAACCTTCACTACTTGTATTAGTATTAATTCTTAATGTTTCTAGTGGAATATCACCTTTATAATATTTTATTATTGAAGATAAACAACATATTCCACAGTCACAATTTTCTTCTTGTAAAACTTCATAATATTTTTTCATATTTTTTCTCCCCTCACTATATATTATTATGTATTTTTTTGTTTTTCCTTTTTTTTTCTTGCATTTTTTTAAAATTTTTTTAAACTTTTTTTATTTTTTTACAAATAATAAAAATCTGAAGTGCAAATATTAAAAATTGGATGTAATTTTTTCTTATATTCAAATTTTATATTAATAAAAAAAACGTACATATAGCACGTTCCACAGCATCATTATTTTATCCTAACTATTGAAATAATAAACAAATTTTATTAATGGAATCACATATAATCTTTTTATTAAAATTATTTATTTCCTCTTCATTAAAGTTCGTAATCAATCCGTTAGATATTAATTCATTTATATTAACTAATCTACCTTCATCATTATTATTTATATTATTATATAATTCATAACAACTATTAATTTCCATATTTTCTAAGTCTACAATAAACATCTTTAAAGTTTCATAAGATTTTGCTTCATCGTTACAAGTGTTTAGTGCATTAATTAATGTATCTAATGATAATTCAACTTGATTTTCTACAATTTCAACTTTGTTATCATTTTTTATGTTGTCTTTTTTTTCTATTTTTTCTTTTTTGATACCACAACCAACAAGAAAGAATATAGAAAATATTATTATTGATATATATTTAATATATTTATTATTCATAATTTTGATCCTTTCTAATTTATATTAAATGGATTTGTTTTTGTTCCATCTCCACTTAAATAACTAGTATTAGCTTTTAATATTATAGCTGGTCTAGCATATGACTTATATCCTACTGCACACGCAATACAATTAATATTAGAATTAGATAATACATGATAAATATGGTCCTCCCCATCTTTTTTATCAGTAAACATATGTGGTGATAAAGTCCACCATGTATAACTCTTTCCATTATTTAAATAGTATGTTGTATTATCTTCCTTATATTTTGCACCTGCATATATTACTTCATCAGCTGTTAGTGTTCCTACATACATATTTTTTCTATTATAATATTTTGTAGTAAATGAAACATTACATTTTAAAGATGGTTTTTTTGTTGCTATTCTAGTATTTGCACCATAATATATGTCAGTTCCTTTTTTGTATGAGTCAATAAAACTAGTTAATTTATTAGTCCCTTTTGGATCAGAATATCCAGAATTATCAAAACACCAAGAACCATAATCCAATTTGTTTAAAACATTATTTAATTTTGTGGTTTGGAAATTTTCAAACCCTTTATCTATTGTATCAGTTGTTGAATTATTATTTATAAAAATCATTTTTCTATAATAATTTTCATAATTATTTTTATTGCTTTTATCAACACCATAACTATATTCTCCAATACTATATTCTCCTGTAGCATTTTCACATGTTGTATTTTTATCTTCAAGTATTAATTTTATACTACCATTACCTTGTATTCTAACTATTCTAAAACACATTCCTGCAAAATTAATATAATTATTAGTAACTCCACCTCTATAATAATATGATTCTCCATAATTATCTTCTGTTTTTGAAAGCGTACTTTCATAATTATACGGACTTGAACTTAAAGAATAAAATTCAATTGTATAACTATTATTATCTACAGGTATATCCTGTCTAATTAACTTATATAGCTTATTACTATCGACACTCATTACATTAGTTGATGATCCATAATATGAATTAGTATATACGTATCCATATTTTTTTATTGCATCATTAATACAGTTATCACTATATTTACATATTTTCTTATCTGTTATTGTAAATTTACCTGTTTTTTCATTTATTGTATATTTTGTACCATAAGTAACATAGTTATTTTTATAATTATATGTTAAATTACTAGTAATCTTATCACTTATTGAAACTTGATTTAAATATCTTTGAGAAACTTCGGCACCAGGACTTGTTACAGGTTTATCTCTATAAGTTGCACTTGATGTAGAATATGTATTTGATTTTGCATCACATATTAATTTATATGCTAAAGTTGATTTATCAAACTCAATATTCTTACACGGATCTACATGAGCCGTCGTCGTTGTTACCGTGGTAGTAGTTGTTTTAGTAGTTGTCGCTACGTCATTTTCAATATTTTCTATTTTGCTTGTATCAATTACTATCTTATTATCTTCTTTACATAGTCTTACTGTTTTATCTTTTAAATTTTCAAAATCTTTATTTTCACTTAAATATTTGTTAGTTATTAAATAATCTACAGTAACATCTAAGCATTTATCTGATGCCATTTTTTCTTTTAAAGCATCACAAGTGTGATTTACCCTATTTTTATCTGCTAAATTTTTATCTCCTTCTCCAGTCTTCCACAATTCATCATCGATATCGTCATCACAATTATCTATTTGTTCTGCTAATACGTTTGCCGCTTCTTTTATTGCTTTTAAATTTTGTTTTGTTATAGCCTTTTTTGTGTTATCAAAAGCACCAAAACCCTTTGTTGCAGTTATAGTAATTACTAAACCCAAAACTACTATAACTGCAAGTAATTCAACTAATGTAAATCCTTTTTTATTCATTTATATCACCCTTCCTAGAATAAATACATCCACAATAATTTTGTCTATATAAATTATATTTATCTGATAACTCAATTGATTTTTTATAACCTTCTTGTTTCTTAAAATCACTTGGTAAATACTTAACATTATATATATTCTCTAACTCATAGCCTATCTCATTAATTACTTTACTTAGTTTGTATGGACTAACTGTTAATGTTGTTCCAAAATAATCAAACTCTTTTTCTTTTGCAACTTTACAAACATATTCTAATCTTAATCTATAACATTTATGACATCGTATTCCACGTTCAGGAACATTTTCTAAACCATTAGACATTTCATGAAATAAATCATTATCATAATCACAATCTAAATAATTTAAATTATACATTTTTATTATTCTTATTTGTTCTTTTTTTCTTTTTTCATATTCTTCAAATGGTTCTATATTTGGATTATAATATATTATAGTAATATCAAAATAATCTTTTAATCTTTCTATACATGTTGTAGAACAAGGAGCACAACAAGAATGTAATAATAATTTCGGTCTATATTCTAATTTATCTATTATTTTCATCATTTCTACATCGTAATTCATAATTAACCCTCGTATGGTATAAATACTAAATTCTCTAACTTATTTGAATCTAAATTTATAGTACCAAACTTTCCATTTAGTGAAGCATAAATATCATTATATTTATTTAAAGTACTTACTGATTTAGAATTAACTATAATAGTATTACTATCATTCATTATTATTTTAAATCTATCATTAGTTAATACTTCACCATTATTATCAACTTGTGGATAGTATTCTATATTATTCATTTCATATAATACATTATCATTTAATTCACTAAAATTATTTACAAATTTTTTAAATATATCTTTATCTATATCATTAATTAATATTGGTATACCAACTATATCATTATATTTATTATCAATAATATTTCCATTACTTAATACTATTTTATTTTTGTCTTTATAATAAAATAATATTTTATTTTCTTTAACTTCTATAATTATTTTTAATCCAAACCATTTTTTTACTTTTACATCATTTATTAATTCTATATTTTTTATTTTCTTTTCTAATATATAATTTGGATATTTAAAAAATGATGGGTAATCTTTTAAATTAGATACTCTTAATATTTCACTATCTTTTACAATATTATTACCTTTTATTTCTATATGTTTTATTGGTTTACTTATAAAACAATATATACTAAAACCTATAATATAAATAAATAATAAGAATACTAGAGTTCTTTTTTTATTTAATCTTTTTTTTACCTTTTTTTTCATTTATATCCCTACTTTATTATTTCTTTTATTATATCATATGACAAACATCATCCACAACATAGTAACTTAAAGATTAAGTAAAAATGTTGTAGTTTTTTTAATTTTCTAATTAGTAGTTATTGTGTATGCGTTATTTACTGTTCCATTTCCGGAAGAAATTTTAGTATCAGCCCTAAGGGTAATTGTTGGTCGAATAGCACTGTAAGTTAGATAAACTTGGTCACCAGCTAATGCTCCACTTCCGCTAATAGCAATTGCAGTATCATATCCATTTCTCGAATTTCTAGGAGATAATGTCCACCAATTAATCATGTTAATCATGGCATTTTTGTTTAAATAATATGTAGAATTTGGCGCACCTGTTGCACCAGCAAATACAACTTCATCTACATTTAGCATTCCTACTATATTTTCATCTATTTCACCAGATTTTTCTTTGCTACCATCACATTTTAATGATGCGTTTAAATCTATTTGTGTCCTTTTATACGCACTATAATAAAAATAATATTTTCTAAGTGATAAATCATTTGCGTCTCCTACTTTTAATGAACTATTTTCATTGTAATAAGCGGATACTCTATCTCCTATACACCAATCATCTGTTTTAAGTAATGATTTAGTATATTCTGTGATTTCTTTATTATTTGCAATTTTTTCTTCATACCAATTATTTAATTTTGTTCTGGCACTAATTTCGTTATCACTAGGACTAGAAACATAATCATTATGTTTTTTAGCAAAATTACTATATCCATAAATTGCACTTTCTCTTGCAATTCCGCTTGATGTTGTAACATTTACATCATTGCAAATATTTTCTGATGCTAGTATCATTTTTGTGCTTTTATCACCTTCAATTCTTACCACTCTCCAACACATTCCAGCATAATTTACAAAATTATCTATTACATTTCCTCTAAAATAATAACTATCTCCGTAATCATCTTGTGTTATTGAAAGTGTTTTTTCTATTTCTGTTGATATTTCTTTTCCTGGAGTTGTAGTTGGCTTTTCTTGATAAACAGTTCTTACTGTATCACTTGTATCTTTTGCCTTTTTTGCACTGTTAATTATTACATCAACTAATATTTCTGTTTGTGTATCTTGTTCTTCATTATCATTGTAACAACCTTTTCCATCTTCATCAGCAAAATAAGAGAAAACTCGATTATTCTTTTTATAAACATAAACACATTGATTTTTCATATCACTATTATCTAGTGGACTAATATATTCTCCAGAATTTTTATCACTATCTAAATAATTATTTTCTATTA
>URLV01000008.1 GCA_900548725.1 uncultured Mycoplasmatota bacterium | reverse complement strand
TTACTCCAAGCAAAATAGATGTTATAGAAGGAAGTAAAGTAATAATTGAATTTACTCCAAATACTGGTTATATGATAGATAAAGTATTAGTAAATGGAGTTAATACACCTGTTGTAGGTAATAAATTAGAACTTACTGTTAATGAAGAAAAAGAAGTGGTTGTAAGTTATAAGAAGATACCATTCACAGTTACTGTTAAAGATATAACTGGTGCTACTATCACTCCAAACGGAGCTGTTAGTGTGAACTATGGTGATGATAAAGAATTTACAATAAGAGCAAATACAGGATATAAATTAATAAAAGTTTTGGTTAACGGAGAAAAAAGGACATTAGATAATGATATATTAAAATTAAAAAATATAACAACAAATATGAATATAAAAGTTATTGTAGAAAAAATAGAATACAAAGTAATAGAGGGTGCAGGACAAAGTTATATTATTGATCAAGATACTGAGGCTAGATTTAGAATAGATGCAGATTATAGTTTATTTAATAAAAAAGTATACGTTGATAATGTCTTTGTGGATAGTAAAAATTATATATCAGAAAGTGGTAGTACAATTATTTCATTTAAGAAAGAATATATTGATACACTTTCAGTTGGAAAACACCAATTACATGTAATATTTACAGATGGTGGAGAATCAAATACAACTTTTATTGTTTCAAAGAAAAAAAATGAAAACAATAAAAATAATAGTCCTTCAAATGTTAATAAAGAAGAAAATAAAGATAATTCAAATCCAAAAACTGTAGATAATGTAATACTTTATTTAATAACATCAATCATATCATTAATTGGTATAGGAATAACAATTATTATAAAAAGAAAAAATACTTAAAATAAATATTATAAAAATGAAGACTAGATATTTCTAGTTTTCTTTTTAAACAATAGGGAGATAGATGGCATATGATAAATAAATGTATTAAACTAAAATTTAATAAAAATACTATTATTTTATTTATAATTATTATCACTATATTTATAATGATATTTAAACCTGTATATGTAGGAAAAATAAATAAAGATGGTAAAGTAGAATACATAGATAGAGTAGTTAATGTAACAAAATATTCAAATAAAATAGTTATAGAATTTAAAAATAATTATGATTTAATAGATAATGGTATAATTACAACAGAAATATATAAAAGAATAAAAAACAATGATAATATTTATAATTTAACAGTAACTGAATATTTAAGATTAGGGGATATATCATCAAAAGAAAGTTATAATATAAATAAAGCAATAGAAGAGGGTATAGTAAATAAAGATACATTATATAAAACATATTTTGCAAAAACTTGTGGTTTTAAAAACAAAAGAGAATTATTAAAATATACTAAAAGAGTAATTGAATTATCCAATAAAGAAAAATAAATAAGATATTATCAAATAAATTTTGTGAAAAAAAGAAAATATTTTTATTTTATAAGGATTAAAGAAGTATAATTATGATTATTTTAGTTAGAAGATATAAGTTATTTAGCAACGTGACCGCAAGGAATCCACGGTATAACAGATCCATCTGGTGTTGACCCAGTTAGAACAGCTTACGTAGTAACGCACAACGATGGAACTAGTGCAGATGGTATAGCTGTTGCTTCCTCTTAAAAATTGCCACTAGATAAAATGGAATTAGACCCAACTGGTCTAGTCACAATTAATAATGATGATGAAATAATTAAATTTAATCAAATAGTAAATTATAAAATAGAATTTACTGTCTCTGCTTATCCATCAGTAAATGGAGTAGATTTTGATCCAATAGCAGACATAGTTTCAGTAGGTTTAAGACAAAATAATACTCATAATGTATATGTTGGAATAGGTGAATGGATGTATAACGGTGAACCAGTAGAATTACACGCACACGGAATTGTCGCTGTAACAGATACAGATACATTGTATGAACTTGCTAACTTAGGTAATAGTACAATATATTTAAGTACACCAGAAATTCTAAAACAGCATTAACTCGTTAATATTTTCTGTATAAATAAAAATAAATACTTAATAATAATAACATGAAAAGAAATTATATAGATCTATTGCTAAAATTATTAATTATATTCATAAGTATATACATTATTAGACTACTTAAATTAGTAGGAATATGTTGTATATTTGTATCTATACTAAGTCCTTTATTCTTTGGATATACTTTATCATGGATATTAAAACCTATTGTAGATAAATTAAAATTTAATAGAACAATATCTACCTTCCTAATATTTCTATTATTTCTTGGAATAAGTATATTTATTCTATTTAAATTAATCCCTCTTATTATAATTGAATCAAAAAAAATAATACCAATAATAAAATATTATATACTGCACAATAAATATTTGTTAAATATATATAACAGTTTAAATATAAAAGCAATTATGAATACATGCTTTAAAACTATAAATAGTTGTTTAAATAATATATTAAGTATAGTAATGAATATAGTGTACAGTATGATATTTGGTTTTTATTTCTTAATAAAGAAAAATGAAACTAGTTATTTTAAATTTATTCCAGAAGAATTAAGATGTGATATTAGTAAAAATTTAAGATTATATATAAGAAGCATAGTTTTAGATACTTTATTTATGTTTACAATACTATCAATTACATTTTCTATAACAGGTTTATCAAGTCCTATATTATTTGCGTTATTTTGTGCAGTAACAAATGTTATTCCATATATAGGACCTTACATAGGTGGAGTACCAGCTATAATAATTGGTTTATCAAAAAGTTTTAAATTAGGAATAATTATAACTATTATTATAATGGCAGTACAATCTTTAGAAAATAATATAGTTCAACCTATGATAGTTAGTAAAAATGTTAATTTAAATCCAATATATATTTTAATAGGAATAATAATATTTAGTCATTTCTTTGGAATAATAGGTATGATATTATCAACACCAATATTATTAATTATTAGAAGTGTATATAAATATTATAAAAAAAATAAGCCTAAAAAACTTATTTCATTTCTTGGTACACTGTAGTATCAAATTTATGATCTTTAGTATCAAATTCTAATAGTTTACTTGTTTTAACTAAGAAGAAATCATGTTGTAATGTATCTACATCTGAATTTTTAGTTATTGGGTCATCCCAAGTTAAATCTAAGTGTAACCATTCGCCATTTATAAATAAAGCATTCCATACATGAGTATTACTAGCTATCTTATAATTTTTAATACCAAATTTATTCAAAAATATTGCCATTAAATCAGCATAACCACTACAAACTGCAGTACCATTAAATAAAGGCCCCAATGCAGTATAACTAGCTTCATTTACTTTATTAATATCGTATCTAGTATTATTAATTATATAATCATGTATCTTTAATACTTTATCATCATCACTCATATCACTTGTAATATACTTAGTAATGATTTCATCGACCCCTTTATTTAATTTATCTATATCCTGTTCACTATATAATTTAGTTGCATTGATTGTAATTTCTCCAGTAGTATTAGATACAATACCAATTTTAGAATAATTATTATAGGGATGAACATAATTATTTATATTTGAAAGTAAAGTAGTATCTTTACTTATTTTATTTATATCTTTTAAACATTCTGTATATTCATCAGGACAATAAAACGTAAAAGTATCCCATCCATTATTTAAAGTACTATATATAATATCTAATATATCCTGATAACTATAAGGAATATAACTTTCAGATTGTTTAACAAATTTAAAATCATAATTTCTATAATAATTATTTGGAGAAGCTAAACTAACTTTCTTATCATTTTCTAAGAATGTAGCTAACTTATCTGATATAGTATCTATATTAAATAAAACTAATAAACATAATAATATACATATTATTAATGAAATTGTTTTTTTCATTTTATAATCACCTTATCTTTATGATATCAAATCAAGAAAAAAAAAGAAATAATTAATTGCTCATTTCTTTTACTTTTTTATTTAATCTTGCTTTTTGTCTATTGCAAGTATTTTTCTTTATTAATCCTTTTGAACAAGCTTTATCAATGTTACAAACAAAATTTTTAAGTTCGTTATTAGCAAGTTCAGTGTTCTTTTCTAAAATTGCTTTTTCAGTTTTTTTAATAGAATTTTTTACTTTAGCAGTATAAACGTTATTAGCTACTGTTGTTTTAGTATCTTGTTTTACTGATTTTTTAGAACTTTTTATATTAGGCATAAATTTCGCTCCTTCCTTAAATACAATATTGATTTTATCAAAAAAAATAATAAAATGCAATTAAAATATACATATTTTACTATATTTTATATTTTTATTGAAAAAAAATTCAATTTATTATATGATATTAATAGATAAGAATGAAAAAAGGATTGATACTATGAAGAATTCTATATTTAAAAGTTATTCAAAGAAAATATTAAAAAGTGAAGCATTTGTATCTGTTATAATAGTTTTTGTATTAGCAATAGGTATTATAAGTACAAGTTATGCTTTATATATGGATGTAGATAAGGATACTGATTATCAATTAGTACAAGTAGGCGATTTATCAATAGGTTTTGATAAAGGAGATAATACAATAAGTTTATCAAATATGACTCCTAGTGATGATGATATTGCATTAAAACAAACGGATAATATATTTTCTTTCTATATCTATAATACTGGAACATATACTGCAGATTATAAAATAAAATTAGTAACAACAAATGGAAATGAAGTAGACAAACAATATATAAATTATAAAATATGTAAAGATAATGCAAATAATTGTGAAGACATTAAAACATTAAGTGATGCAACAGATGAAATAATATATACAGATGAATTATCTCCTAAGAAAAGTGGAGACGCAACAAATCCTAGTTCATATTATTTTATTCGTATATGGATAAATAACAGATATACTGACACTACAAGTAAAAATATAAAATTGAAAGTAGTAATAGATGCTAGTAATGCAAATACTTTATTAGATAATAAAAATACTTTAGCGGGTAGAATTTTAAATGATTCTAGAATAAAAATGAATAATGATACCCCTGATTTTACAAAAGCAGAAACTGAAGAGAAAGGCTTATATAAAGCACCAGACGATTATGGAACAACATATTATTTTAGAGGTGCACAAAGTTATAATTATGTATCATTTGCAGATAAAATTTGGAGAATAGTTAGAATTAACGGTGATGGGTCTATTAGACTTATATTAGATGATGTTGCAAAAGATACAAGCGGTTATGCAATAAAAACTGCGTTTAATTCGAATGCGAATGATAATGCATATGTAGGATATATGTATGGAGCTCCTGGAAGTACAACATATGATGATACACATAAGAATATTAATGATAGTACAATAAAACAAAAAGTAGATAAATGGTATGAAGATAATTTAAAAACTAATTATGGAGAGTTTTTAGCAGATACATTATTTTGTAATGACAAAACTCTTGCAACAAATGGAATAGGTGGAGTAACAACTCAATTGGGTTATGCATCAAATAAGACATATTATGCATCAACAGAAAGATTACGATATAGTACAGGAACAACAAGTATTACAACATCAAAACCAACATTTAAATGTGCAGAAAGTGCAACAAATGATTATTCTAGGTTTACAGTAGATGTTGCAACACTTTCAAATGGAAATAAAACCAATGGTAATTTAAAATATCCAATAGGACTACTATCTGCAGATGAAGTGTCATTTGCAGGAGCATATAAATATAATCAAGCAAATAGATCATATTATTTGCATAATTCATCTATAACTTCTAATTGGTGGCTTTCGTCTCCGAATTACTCTGGTGGTTCGGATGCGTACGAGTGGACCGTTAGTGATTCGTCTGGGATCCTCAACTACGGCAACGTCGTCTTCAACGCTCACGCTTTCCGCCCTAGTATCAATCTAAAGGCTGAATTGTTGGTAGGTGGAGGGAATGGTACTAGTTCTAGTCCATATACTTTAAAATTATATTAAAAACAAGAAAGGAACCATAAAATGAAAAAAATATTAAATAAAATAAGCAAGCAAACACTCTTTTTTATATCATTAATAGGAATTGTTGTGGTTTCCTTTACAATGTTAACAACGTTTGCATATCAAACATTACAAACCGAGTATACTAGTGATAGTAAAAAGGGATTGACAGTAAATGCAGGAGTTTTAGATGTGACTTTTACAGTAAATAATAGAATTAGTGAGAGTAATTTACAAATGTTAGATGATTACAAAACCGCTAGTTATACAGAATTTACAATTGAGAATACAAAGAGTAGTGAAAATGCTGCATATCTAATTGGTTTAGTAGATTTAGAGTATAGTGAAAATTTAAAAAATGAAGATTTTAAATATACTTTGGCAACGGTAAGTAATGGAAAAGTGAATGTGTTTGAAGAAGGCGATTTTAGCAATTTAACTTCAAGTGAGTTTAACTTAAGTGACTATAAATCAATTTCAATAAATACAAAAGAGATAATTAGGTTATATTTATGGATTAAAAATAGTAATGAAAACCAAACAAATTTAAAAAATGCAACATTTAAAGGAAAAATTCAAATTAAATCAATGTTTGAAAGTGAAGTAACTAATTTTAAACAAGTAATAATAGCAAATGCAAAAAGCGGTAAAAATGGAACAACTTATAGTAAGACTCCTTTAACTAATCCAGCTGAAGAAATTAATGGAGAAAATGAAAGTACTTTAAGTGTTTCTAATGATGAATATGGAGAAAGTTATTATTTTAGGGGTAATGTAACAGATAATTATATAGATTTTGCTGGAATGTGTTGGAGAATTGTTAGAATAATGGGAGATGGTTCTTTTAAATTATTATTAGAAGATCAAAATAATGAATGTTCTTCTACTACTATTGGTGATTGGGGTATTCCAACCACTACTAATGGTAGTGTCAATAGAGGTCACTACGGATATAAATTATATAAAGCAGGAGAATATTTATCAAGTGACGGAACTTCATCTAATACTGAAACTATTAATGTGGCTGATTATGCTAATCCAAATGATAGACTAGATAAAGCGATGGTAACTGCATTTGAAAATTTTCAAACTAGTAAATTGAATGATTATTTATCACTTTTAAAAAGTGGTGATTGGTGTGTAGGTGATACTCCCTATGCTAGAAATGGAACGGCAGGTTCATATAGTTTTACAAAATTATCTCGAGCAGAAGAAAGTGATTATATTGCAAAATCAGAGATGGTAACTTATAGTGCATACACAAGATTACTATCTGGTAATGTTGCTGGGTTTAATCCATCATTTTTGTGCGATGGAACTAAAATAGAAAAATATAGTGATGGAATTAATATGTATGTTGCAACTATAACTGCTGATGAAGCTGTATTTGCTGGTGCAAAATATTCTACTGAAAATTACAATTATTATATAGTTGATGATTATTTAAAAACAGATTCTAAATGGTTTTGGACTTTAACACCTTTTACCTTTAGTAAAAATAATAAAATGTCAATGTCAATTATTATCCAAAATAATGGTATGTGGTCTGGTAATTCAGTTTGGAATCCATATCCATGGTTTAGACCATCAATTATATTAAAATACGATGTAAGATATGTTTCTGGTGATGGAACTAAAGCTAATGCATATAAAGTTAATTAAAATTTTACTAAATTTAGTAAAGTTTTTTCATTTATATGTAAAAAATATAAAATATATTTTATAATAGACATGGAGGTATAATATGAACGAAGAAATTGAAAAAATGTGCATTGTTAGAAATGATGCAAAAAGCGGTCCAAGTCCAATTCCTGAAGAAGGTAAATGGATACAAGCAAAAGAAATAAAAGATATAAGTGGACTTACTCACGGAGTAGGTTGGTGTGCACCACAACAAGGTGCTTGCAAATTAACACTTAATATTAAAGAAGGCGTTATAGAAGAAGCATTAGTAGAAACAGTTGGATGTAGTGGAATGACACATAGTGCTGCAATGGCTGGTGAAATTCTAGTAGGTAAAACTATATTAGAAGCACTAAATACTGACTTAGTATGTGATGCAATTAATACTGCTATGAGAGAATTGTTTTTACAAATAGTATATGGTAGAAGTCAATCTGCATTCTCAAAAGGTGGACTACAAATTGGCACTGGATTAGAAGATTTAGGGACTACACAAAGAAGTCAAGTTGGTACAATATATTCTACACGTGAAAAAGGTCCTAGATATTTAGAACTTGCAGAAGGATATGTTGTTGAATTAGGATTAGATGAAAATGACACAATTATTGGTTATAAATATGTTAATATGGGTAAAATGATGAAAAATATAAAAAAAGGTATAGAACCAATGGAATCAATAAGACTTGCAACAGGTACATACGGAAGATTTGATGAAGCAGTAAAAACTATTGATCCGAGGGAGGAGTAATTATGTTTGAAAATTACGAATTAAGAAAAAATAACATAGATAAATTATTAGCAAAATATAATATTAAAGATATAGAAGAATGTTTTAACATATGTAAAAGTCATGATTTAGATATTTATAATCAAGTAAAAAATATACAACCAATATGTTTTGAAGATGCTTGTTACGCATATATAATTGGTGCAAGTATTGCTATTAAACAAAATATAAAAAGTGCAAGTGAAGCATGTTCCTATATTGGCGAGGCTTTACAAGCATTTTGTGTAGATGGTAGTGTTGCAGACAATAGGAAAATTGGTTTAGGTCACGGAGAACTTGCAGCAAGATTATTAGATGAAAGAACAGAATGTTTTGCATTTTTAGCAGGACACGAATCATTTGCAGCAGCAGAAGGTGCAATAGGAATAGCAAAAAGTGCTAACAAAGTTAGAACAAAACCTTTAAGAGTAATACTTAACGGATTAGGAAAAGATGCTGCATTAATAATTAGTAGAATAAATGGATTTACATACGTAAAAACAAGTTTTGATTATGATACAAATAAATTGAATGTAGTAGAAGAGATTAAATATGGTAATGGAGAAAGAACAAAAATAAAATGTTATGGAGCATTTGATGTAAGAGAAGGTGTAGCAATAATGCACCATGAAAATGTTGATATCTCAATTACAGGAAACTCTACAAATCCAACACGTTTTCAACATCCAGTTGCGGGAATTTATAAAAAAGAAAGAATTGAAATGGGTAAACCATACTTTAGTGTTGCAAGTGGTGGAGGAACAGGAAGAACACTTCATCCAGACAATATGGCAGCCGGACCTGCAAGTTATGGACTTACTGATACAATGGGAAGAATGCATGGAGATGCACAATTTGCTGGAAGTAGTAGTGTGCCAGCTCACGTTGAAATGATGGGATATATTGGTATGGGAAATAATCCTATGGTAGGTGCGACAGTAAGCGTTGCTGTAGCAGTCTTTGAAAAATTAAATAAATAATGTAAACTGTTGCGAATGCAACAGTTTTAATATTAATAATTATTATATAATTTAAAGGTACTTTTGGAGGTAGTAAAATGGAAGAATGGAAAGAATGGAAAAATTTTAAAGGGGATTTATGGAAAAAAGAAATAAACGTAAGTGACTTTATAAAAAACAACTATAAAGAATATACTGGAGATGAAAGTTTCTTAGCTGGAACAACAAAAAAAACTGATAAAGTATGGAGTAAATGCTTAGATTTATTAAAGGAAGAATTAGAACGCCATGTACTTGATATAGACACTGATAACATGTCTGGAATAAATTCTTTTAAACCAGGTTATATAGATAAGGACAATGAAATAATTGTAGGATTACAAACTGACGCACCACTTAAAAGAATGGTAAATCCATATGGTGGTATACGTATGGTATATCAAGAATTAGATGCATATGGATATAAATTAAATCCAGAAGTAGATAAATACTTTAATGAATTTAGAAAAACTCATAACCAAGGAGTATTTGATGCATATACATCAGATATAAGAAAAGCAAGACATGTAGGACTTTTAACAGGACTTCCTGATGCATATGGTAGAGGAAGAATAATAGGAGATTTTAGACGTGTTGCACTTTACGGAATAGATTATCTACAACAAGAAAAATTAGATAATTGGAACAAAAAATATGTTGGAGATATGACTGATGACTTAATTAGAATACGTGAAGAAATATCAATGCAATATAGAGCATTAGAAGAAATTAAAAAAATGGCATTATCTTATGGATTTGATATTTCTAAACCTGCAAAAAATTCTTTTGAAGCAGTAGAATGGACATACTTAGCTTACTTAGCAGGAGTAAAAGAAAATAACGGTGCTGCAATGAGCTTAGGTAGAGTTGATGCATTTTTTGATATCTATTTCGAAAGAGACTTAGAATTGGGTTTAATAACTGAAAATGAAATACAAGAATTAATCGACCAATTTGTTATAAAACTAAGATTAGTTAGACATTTAAGAACACCAGAATATGATGAATTATTCTCTGGAGATCCAACTTGGGTTACATGTTCAGTAGGTGGTATGTTAAACAAAGAAAAATCGTTAGTTAATAAAACTTCATATAGAATAGTACATACATTGGAAAATCTAGATACTGCACCAGAACCTAATATGACAATATTATGGAGTGAACATTTACCAAAATCATTTAAAAAATATTGCGCTAAAGTAAGTATAAATACTGATGCAATTCAATATGAAAATGATGATTTAATGAGAAACATATATGGTAATGATTATGCTATTGCTTGTTGTGTTTCTGCTATGAGATTAGGTAAAGATATGCAATTCTTTGGTGCTAGATGTAACTTAGCTAAATCACTTCTTTATTCATTAAATGGTGGTATTGATGAAATTAAAGGTGATAAAGTTATAGAAGGTATAGAAAAGAATACTGACGAAATTTTAGAATATACAAGTGTTATTGAAAACTATAAAAAAGTTTTATCACGTGTTGCTGAAATATATAGTAACGCTATGAATATAATTCATTATATGCATGATAAATATGCTTATGAAGCTGGATTAATGGCACTTCATGATATAGATGTTCATAGATACATGGCATATGGTATTGCAGGACTTTCTGTTGCAGTAGATTCATTATCCGCAATAAAATATGCAAAAGTAAAACCAATAAGAGATGAAAATGGAATAACAACTGATTTTGAAATTGATGGAGATTATCCAAAATATGGAAATGATGATGATAGAGTAGATGATATTGCAAAAGCATTAACTGAATATTTCTTTAATGAATTAAAGAAACACAAATGCTATAGAGATGCAGAACCTACAATGTCAGTTCTAACAATAACTTCAAACGTAGTTTATGGTGGAAAAACAGGTTCAACACCTGATGGTAGAAAAAAAGGCGTTCCATTTGCACCAGGTGCTAACCCAATGCATGGTAGAGATGAAAATGGAGCAATCGCTAGTCTTAACTCAGTTGCAAAATTAGACTATGTAAATTGTTGTAAAGATGGTATATCAAATACGTTTTCAATAGTACCAGATTCATTAGGAAAAACTATTGATGAAAGAGTAGAAAATTTAGTACAACTATTAACAGGATATTTCAAAAAGAATGCACATCATTTGAATGTTAATGTATTAAATCGTGAAACATTAATTGATGCAATGAACAATCCAGAAAAATATCCACTTCTTACAATAAGAGTCTCAGGATATAGTGTAAGATTTAATAGACTTACTAGAAAGCAACAAGAGGAAGTAATTTCTAGAACTTTCCATACAAAACTATGAATGGTAGTATAAATAGTATTGAAACATTTAGCGTAGTTGATGGACCAGGAATAAGAACTGTTATATTTCTTAATGAATGTCATTTAAAATGTATATATTGTCATAATCCAGAAATGTGGTGTAAAGGTAATAATAATATAAGCGTTAATGAACTTGTGGGGAAAATATTAAAAAATAAAGTTTATTTTGGTAACAATGGAGGAGTTACCTTTTCAGGGGGCGAGCCTTTACTACAATCTGAATTTTTAACTAATGTTTGCAAAAAATTAAAACAAGAAAATATACACATTGCACTTGACACAGCTGGCGTAACAAATACTGATTATCTAGAATTGTTAAAATATATCGATTTAGTAATATTAGATATAAAACATGTAAATCAAGAAGGTTATAAAAAAATAACAGGTAATAACATAAATAAATCTTTAGAATTTATTGAAAATCTAAAAAAATTAAACAAAAAGATTTGGATAAGACAAGTTATAGTTCCTGGAATTATGGATAATGAAGATTATCTAATATCTCTAAACAAATTTATAAAAGCACATTTCAATACAGATAAGATAGAAAAGATAGAGTTCTTACCATATCATAAATTAGGAAGAGAAAAATATATAAAAATGAATATTCCATATCCATGTGAAAATATAGAAGAAATGGATAAAGATAAATGTAATGAACTTTATAATAATTTTTTAAATATTTATGAAAACAAATAAACTTTACAAAAATTATTGTAAAGTTTTATTTTTTCCTATTACGCAAAATCAAAAAAAATTAAAAAGTGCGTAATAGAAGTTAAAATATAAACACCAATAGTCAAATAAAATAAGGAATATTTAAATAAAATGAAATTTTATTAACTTTTAAATTCTTTAAGAATTAAATATACTAATATATCCAAAGTAAAATCCAGACTATACTAATAAATATTAATTTAAAAACAAAAAATAATATAGTCCACATTAAATTAACAAACAAAATAAAACCTCATAATACTTATATATATAAGTATTATTTATACAATATAATGTATAATTTAATAAATAAAGTCCATATTAAAAATGAGGAGGAAAACATGAAAAAGAAAATTCTATTTTTTGCTATTTGTTTAACTGTATTATTCACAACTGCTTGTAGTTTAGGAAATACACCAACTAGTGCTGTTGAAAAACTATTATCTAAATATAATACTAATGATGAAGAAATAGTAGTTGAATTAGATGATTACATTAATTCATCAGAATTAAGTGATGAACAATCAAAAAAATATAAAGATATTTATTTAAAACAATTTAAAGATATGAAATACGAAATTAAAGAAGAAAAAATTGATGGAGATAATGCAACAGTTACAGCACAAATAACTGTATATGATTATTACAAAGCAGAAAAAGATGCAAATGATTATTTAACAGCACATCCTGATGAATTTAAAAAAGATGATGTTTATGACAAATCATTATTTACTGATTATAAATTAAAAAAATTAGATGATGTAAATACTACAGTAGACTATACTATAGACTTTAATTTAACTAAAGTTGATGGAAAATGGGAAGTTAATGATTTATCAAACGAACAACTAGAAAAAATTCATGGCGTTTATGCATATTAGACCTATTGGTCTTTTTTTTCTTTTATGTTAAAATACTATTATAGGGAAGTGAATATATGACGACAATAGGAATTATTGGAGCAATGCAAAATGAAATAGATAAATTAATAAACTTTTATAATTTGAAAAAAGATAAAATGAATAAAGATATTTATGTAAGTGAATTAAATGATAGAAAAATAGTAGTTGCAATGAGTGGAGTAGGAAAAGTAAATAGTGCTGCTATGACTCAATATATAATAGATAAATATAATGTCGATGCAATAATTAATTCAGGAGTTGCAGGTGGTATTAATAATAAATTAAAAGTAATGGATATAATTATATCCGATTATGTTACTTATCATGATTTTATGCCAAAAACAATAATGGAATCTTATGTACCCAATAGAGGTAAAATAGAAGCAAATAACACATTAGTTGACATAGCAAAAAAAGTAGTAAAAGAAATGAATATAACAAATGCTTATTTTGCACCAATGTGTAGTGGAGATAGTTTTATACAAGATGAAAAATTAAAACTAGAAATACTTCTAAATACAGGTGCTTGTTGTGTTGATATGGAAAGTGCATCAATCGCTCACACATGTAGTTTAAATAACATACCATTTATATCAATTAGAACTATATCTGATATGGCAAACGGCGGAGAATACTATGAAGATATAGCAGCATATAAATCTAGCGAATTTGTTACAAAACTAGTAACTGAAATATTTACATATTTAAATATCAACGAACATCAAACTTCAAACATATATCTATATGTACCTAAATTCAATGAATTAGATTATTATAAAAATATCTTACTAGATCCTAAAACAATGGAATATAATGCAGGATATAATTTAAATTTAGATGGTTATGAATATGATACTGGATGTGTAAAAACTTTCGATAAAGAAAAATGGTATAAAAAACAAATATTAGATAAGAATAGATATTTTGCATATATAATAGATAAAATAAATAATAAACCAATTGGTTACGTAAATTTCCATTTTGATGAAATAAAATTAAAACATACATGTGGAATTATAGTAGAATATAAATATAGAAATAAAGGATATGGTACTGAAGCACTAAGATTATTATTAGAAAAAGCATTTAATGAGTATAACCTAGACAGTTTAAGTTGTTCTATACCATATAAAAGTACTAAAGTTTTAAAATATTTTATGAATAATGGATTCAAAGATATAAAAGAAGATTATTACATAAAAAGATTTAATAATAATGAAAGATACATAACATTAGAATATACTAAAGATATGTTTAATAAAAATATATAAGCAATAAATATTATATTACAATTACAATGCATTGTAAAAAAGTGGCAGAATTGCAAAAAAATACAATGACCACACTTTATAAAATTGACTATTTATAAATAAATTAGATTAAACGTCTAATTTTTTTCATATATCATATAATTTTATGAAAGGAATGTTTTTATGAAAGAAAATAAACATATTGAAAAAGAATTATTATTTAAAAACAACGTAAAAGATATTACAAGTATATCACTCGATTCTAACTATAAAGTTGAAGGACAAAAGATAGTAGGTAATTTTATAATAGAAGGTGAATATAAAATACATGAGGTATCCATAAACAAAGAAAAATTTGATTTTAAAATACCATTTAGTTACGAATTAAATAATGATATAGATACAAAAACAATTAAAGTAGATATCACTAACTTCATATATGATTATAAAAAAGATGAATTAATTGTTAATATTGATTACGAAATTACAGGAGATAAAAAGAGTATATTATTATTTGATGATGAAGAAAGTTTAGATGAATTTTTAAGTAAAAGAGAAGTAGAAGTTATTGATATTAGAGATACTAGTAAAGAAGAAAATAAGAAAGAAGAAAAAGACGAAAACAAAGATAGAAAATCCATAGATAAAATCGAAGAAAAAGAAATTATTGATTCAAAAAAAGAGTTATCTCTAGAAGATACAAGAGAAGAACCAAATAATGACAATATAAATATTATTGAAGAAGAAGACAGAGATAAAATAGAAACAGATAGTATAATTAATAGTATAAATAATAACAATGACAATTTCGTAACATATAAGATTTATAAAATTCACGAAAATGAAACATTAGAAAGTATTGTAATAAAATATCATACAACTATAGATGATTTAAAAGAATATAATGATTTAAATAATTTAAATATAGGAGATAAAATAATAATTCCTAACTATGAATAGTATAGATATACTAACTAAAATATATAAACCCTATAAAGTTAGTGTAAAAGGTAATACAAAAATATTTAACTGTACAAATGGTAATTACGTAATAAAAAACAAAAAAAATAAAGATATAAAAGAATTATATAAATATTTAAGTAGTAGAAGTTTTAAACATTATCCAAAACTTATTGAAGATAACAGAGATGAAGTAAATGTATTCGAATATGTTGAAGATAATAGTATAGATTCTGAACAAAAATTAATAGATTTAATAAATTTAGTTAGTTTATTACATAGCAAAACTAGTTATTATAAAGAAATAACTAATGATAAAATAAAAGAAATATACGAAGAATTATTAGGTAGAGTAGAATATATGGAAGAATATTTTAATAATATAATATATTCTATAGAAGATAATGTATTTATTAGTCCATCAGGTAATCTATTATTAATTAATTCTAATAAAATATTTGCATCTTTAAACTTTCTAAAAAAAGAAATAGAAGAGTGGTATAAAATAAGTATAGATTCTAATAAAATGAGAGTAGCATTAGTACATAATAATTTAGAATTAGACCATTATATAAAAAATGAAGAAGAATATTTAATTAGTTGGGATAATTATATAATAGATAGTCCAATACTTGATATAGTTAAGTTATATAAAAGTGTATATTTAAATATGGACTTTTCAAACCCACTTAAAGTATATATGGAAAAATTTCCTTTAAACGAAGATGAAAAAAAATTATTATTTATTATGTTAGTTATGCCAGATGAAATAAATTTAACTGATAATGAATTAAATAATGTAACTATTACTAGAAAATACTTAGATTATATTTATAAAACAGAAAACTTAGTTAGGCCATATTATTCTAAATAATATAAAAAATAATAAACCAACTTCTATAAGTAATATAAATACATTAAATCTAAATGGAAGAATTAAAGTTATTATAGTTTGATAGAATATTAGACAAGATAATATTAATACCCAAAATATACTAAAGAATCCTCTGAAGAAATTATTATTGTTATTACACATAGTACCACCTAGTATAGTTTATGAAAATAAGCAATTTATTGTTTATTTTTTTTCTTGTTTATGTTATTATTTAATAGTAAAAGAATAGAGGGTAATTATGAAAAAGAAAATTATTATTGGTTTATTATGTTTTTTACCGTTCGTAAAAGTAAATGCTATTAGCTGTAATGATAAAAACGTTATAGATATTAGTACAGTAGGTAATTTTACTTGTTCTGACATAAAAGGAGATAAATTAACTTTTAAAGATAGTACAAGTGATGAAGATTATAGTAAATATTTTACTTATAGTATAGATGAAGGCAAAGCTTTAATCACTCCAGATAAGTCTTTAAAGTTTGATGGTTCATTTCCTAATAGATATATAACTGTTTCAGACGGTTCTGGAACTTCACGAATTAATGTAAAAGATGCTGCATATGTTCCTCCAACAACAACAAAACCTACAACTACAACGGCCGATCCAAATGTTAAGGAAATAACTGTTACTTTAGATACTAATGATGGTAAAGAAAAAACTACAAAAACATGTAAAATCGTTTCCCCAAACACTACTTGTTCAGTAACATTACCAAAATTAGATACTACTGGTTTTAATGGATGGGGTACAGCAAGTACTTGTAAAGAAGGTAACATTGGTTCAACAAAAGTAGATAAAGATACAACTTATTATGCCTGCTATGAAACAAATGAAACACAAGATACTAATTTATTATTAAAAACTTTAAAGATAACAGATAAAGATACTAATAAAGAAATAGACTTTGGTACATTTAGTATCAAAAAAACAGAATATAGATTTAAAGTACTAAACGAAGTAAAAAATTTAAATATTGAAGCCACAAGTGATGACGGAATAAAAATAGATATAAAAGGTAATGAAAATTTACAAGAAGGAGAAAATGATATAACAATTACTTTAACTTCCAGTGATAATAAAACTAATACTTACAAATTAACAGTAACTAGATTAAAAGAGGGAGAAAAAATTACTTCTATACATTATTTGAAAAGTTTAGTAATTGGTGGATATCCAATAACTTTCACTAAAAATCAATTTAATTACACAATTACAATAGCAAACGATATTGATAAACTACAAATAGATCCTGTGGTAGAGACAGATAGTGATACATTTGAAATATTAAATAATAATAATCTAGAAAATGGATCTGTTATAAAAATAAATGTTACAGGTGATGATAAATTAGTAACAACATATAATATTAACATAATAAAAGAAAGTAAAAGTAATTTGTTTTTATATATTGGTATAGGAATAGTAGCATTACTTACTATAATATTAATAGTATTGATTATATTAAAAAACAATAATAAAAAGAAGAATAATAAAATAGGACCTAAAACATTGGATAATAAAAAAGATAATATTGAAGTACTAAACATTTAATATTATCTTTTTTCATTCTATAATACTATCTATTATTCCATATTCTAAAGCCTTACTACTATCTAAATAAGTATCACGTTCAGTATCTAATTCAACTTTCTTTAAAGTTTGTCCTGTTAAATTAGATAACATTTTATTTAGTAATTTCTTTTTATTTTCTATTCTTTTAGCTTGTATAAGAATATCAGTCACTTGACCACTAGTATTACCTAACGGCTGATGTATCATAACTTCAGAATTCTTTAAACTACATCTTTTACCTTTCTCACCACTAGCAAGAATAAGACTTGCCATACTGGCAGCCATACCAGTTACAATAGTTCTAACATCACTTTTAATAAAATTCATTGTATCAATTATTGCAAGTCCACTAGTAACACTACCACCTGGACTATTAATATAAATATCAATATCATTCTTATTAAGTGAATCTAAATATAGTAGCTCACTTATAACCAAATTACTTAAACTATCATTAATCTCCCCATAAATAAATATAATTCTACTTTCAAGTAATTTAGAATATATATCAAATACTCTATCTTTATTACCAGAAGTTTCTTGTATAGTTGGAATAAACATTATATCACCTAATAATATTTTATAAAATAAATTAAATATAATACTAAAAAAAATATGACAAAATATTTATATGTATGATAGAATATAATTAGTATAGTAAAGAGGGATAAAATGAAGGAAGAAAAAGCTGGATTAAAATTTATTTTTATTATAGCTGCAAAAGAAGTATTAAACTGTGATGTAACATTTAATCATAGTTTAGATATCGGAATGCGTGGTAAATTTATCACAAATCATAAAGTTACTAACACTGATATAAAAAATATTAATGATAAGATGATAGAATACATAAATGGTAAATATCCAATATTAAAACTTAATGTTAGTAGTAGAGATGCAATAAGTTATTATGAAAGATATAATGAAATAGAAAAATCAAAAACAATAAATAATTTAATTAATGAAACTATGGTATTTAATGAATTATTAGGTAAATATAACTATTTCTATACTAATATAGTTAGTAATACAAGTGAAATAAATAGTTTTAAAATAATAAATTTAAACAACAATGATTTTGTTTTAATAGATAATGCACTTAATAAAAGAGAATATATACATAAAAAGAATATATTTAATGAATTTAATCACTATACTGAATGGATAAAAAAACAAAATATTAATTATGTTTGTGATTTAAATAAAATAATATCTGATGGTAAAATAGAAGATTTTATTAAGAAAAACGATATTATGATAGATGATTCTATTATGAAAATTGCTCAAAATATTATTAGATTAAAAAAGAAAATAGTATTTTTAGGAGGACCAAGCAGTAGTGGTAAAACAACAAGTAGTAGAAAATTAGCTCTATACTTAAATGCATTAGGAAAAAATACTGTTAAAATAAGTTTAGATGATTATTATAAAGAATTAGAAGAAATTAAACCAGATAGTGAAGGAAAAAGAGATTTTGAATCTTTAGAAGCAATAGATTTATCTTTATTTAGAAAACAAATGCTAGATTTATTAAATGGTAAAGAAGTAGTATTACCAAAATATACTTTTGCAACTGCATCAAAAAGTTTTAATAGTGATGGTATAAAACTTATGAGTAACGACATATTAATAGTTGAAGGATTACATTGCTTAAATGAAGTAGTAAGTAAAAATATTGAAAAAAGATATAAGTATAAAATATATGTTAGCCCTTTTATGCCAATGATGTTAGATAGACATAACTATATATCAACAACTGATAATAGGTTGATAAGAAGAATAGTAAGAGATAATAGAACTAGAGGTGCTAACGTGGAATCTACATTAGCTAGTTGGAAAAGTGTTCGTGATGGAGAAGAAAAATATATATTTCCATATACAGATTTAGCAGACGTAGTACTTAATACTAGCTATATATACGAATTAGGTGTATTAAAAGTATATGTAGAACCTTTACTATATACAGTTAAAATGGATAGTCCATATTATGATATGGCAAGACGTCTTTTAGATAGCTTAAAGATATTCTTTCCAATTAGTAGTGAATATTTAGCCAGTGATAATGTTTTAAGAGAATTTATTGGAAAATCAGAATTTAATGAAGGGTAGGAGATAAGATGAAAAAGATAGCAATAAATGGATTTGGTAGAATAGGAAGACTTGCATTTAGATTGATTGCAGAAGAAACAGATTATGAGGTAGTAGCAATAAATGATTTAACTAGTGCTGAAGAGTTGGCATATTATTTAAAATATGATACTAATCATAGAAGTTTTGCTTGTGATGATATAACTTTTGATAAAAACAATATTATTTATAAAGGAAGAAAAATAAGAGTATATAGTGAAAAAGACCCAAGCTTATTACCTTGGAGAGATTTAAATGTTGATGTTGTACTTGAATGTACTGGATTATTTACAAAACTAGAAGATGCATATAAACACGTTGTTGCAGGTGCTAAACATGTTATTATATCTGCACCTGGTAAAGGTAAGATGAAAACTATAGTTTATGGCGTAAATAGTGATACATTAGATGGAACAGAAACAGTTATTAGTGCTGCAAGTTGTACAACAAACTGTTTAGCACCAGTTGTGGATATTTTAAATAAAGAATATGGTATTGAAAAAGGATATATGACAACTGTTCATGCAATAACAAATGATCAATCAACTTTAGATGTTCCACATAAAAAAGGAATAAATTCAAGACGTGGACGAGCTGCTAGTTTAAACATTATTCCAGCATCTACTGGAGCTGCAACAGCAATAGGAAAAGTTATTACTGATTTAGAAGGAAAACTAGATGGAGGAGCTTTTAGAGTTCCTGTAGGAGATGGTTCTTTAGTTGACTTAACACTTGAACTTAAAAAGAATATAACAGTAGATGAAATAAATAATTTATTTAAATCTAAAGAATCTGATTTTATAAAATTTACAATGGATCCAATTGTTTCAAGTGATATATTAGGCGCTAGATGTGGTTCTTTGGTTGATGGACAATTAACAAAAGTACTTGACGTTGATGGAAAACAATTAGTAAAAATAGTATCATGGTATGATAATGAAATGAGCTATACATCTCAAATGATTAAAACAATGAAAGTATTACTAAAATAGTAATATTTTTTTTAAAAATTTAATTACATGAATTGACTACAATAAATAATTTATGATATGATTATAGAGTATAAGAGTGTGATAATATGAAGAGAAAGAACGTAATCATTATTAGCATTGCTGGTATAACTTTAATATTATTATGTCTTCTAGGATTTACTTATGGATATTTTTTAACAGTAATAAATGGAAATACAAATGAAAAAAGTGTAGATGTAACTACTGCTATAAAGGGTTTAGAAATACAAGATTTATCAGAAGAAGATGTAAATGCGGTAATAGAACCAGGTTATGAAAATATAAAATTATTTACAGTAAAAAATACTGGTAATACAAAAACTAGTTATAATATATATTTAACAGATGTAGTAAATACATTTGAAAGAACTTTAGATGTAGAATATACATTATATAGAAAAGATGGAAATGCAACTATAAATGTTAATGATTTATCAGATTGTACAATTATTAGTACAGGTTCTTTTCCTACTTTAAATTCATATATTGCAACTAATGAAATAATAAATAATAATAATGATTATTACACTTATGCTTTAAAAGTAGTTTATAAAAATTTAACTGATATAAATCAAGATGTTGACCAAGGAAAAACTTTCTCATACAAAGTAATAATAGATGAAGAAAAAACTAGTTTACTTAAAAATACAATATTAGAAAGTGCAAAAAAAGGCGGAACAAATAGAACAACGTTAGGAGCAACAGTAACTGAGTTTACAAGTATATCAGGAGAGAATGAAAGAGTATTAAATAATGCCCCAGATGATTATGGTACTAGCTATTATTTTAGAGGAAATGTATTAGATAATTATGTAACTTTTGCAGATAAATTATGGAGAATAGTACGTATAAATGGGGATGGTACAATAAGACTAGTACTAGATGATATTGCAAAAGATACAAGTGGAAGTGTTATAAATACTGTATTTAATATTAGTAATAACGATAATGTATATGTAGGGTATATGTATGGAACTCCAGGAAGTACTACATATGATGATACACATAAAAATATAAATGATAGTAGAATAAAAACAAAAGTAGATGCTTGGTATAAAACAAATATAGTAGATACTAATAATAGTAATTACGTTGCAGATACATTATTCTGTAATGATAAAACACTTGCATCAAATGGAATAGGTGGAGTTACAACTCAACTAGGTTATGGAAAAAATGAAACATATTATGCATCAATTGAAAGGTTAAAATATAGTACAGGAACAACAAGTATAACTACAAGTAAACCAACATTTAAGTGTGCAGAAAATGCTACAAATGATTATTCAAGATTTACAGTAAATGTTAATACTTTACCAAATGGAAATAAAACAAACGGAAATTTAACATATCCAGTAGGACTACTAACTGCTGATGAAGTTGCTTATGCAGGAGCATATCAAAATGGGCAAACAAATAAAACATATTATTTATACAATTCTTCTATAACTTCTTCTTGGTGGCTTTTGTCTCCCTATAACTTGAATGGTTCGAACAACGCGAGCGAGTGGTTCGTTGGCTTTTCCAATGGTGCCTTGACTTCGCTCTACATCGACAACTCTGGCACTTTTCGCCCTAGTATCAATCTAAAATCTAATGTGGTAGTAAGTAGTGGAGATGGTACGAAATCAAATCCGTATACATTAAAATCAAGTTAGAGGTATATATGAAATTAAAAGTATATATAATGCATAGTGATAAAGTAGATTACGTTAATGAAATATATAGACCGTTATTAAAAATGGGGTTAATGAAAGAATATTATTTAATATTACCATTATCCGATAGGTATAAAGGAACTTATATTAAAGATTTATGTAAAGATAGTGATATAATCATTTGTGACTTAACTAAATCTAATTTTTTGTTAAACATTGAGTTAAACACTGCAAAGAAATTAAATAAAAAAATATATTATTTTATAAATTGCAATGATAAAAATATAAAAAAATATAAAAATTTAGAATTAAATAAATATACTGATAAAGAAGAATTTTGTCTATTAATAAAAAAATTACTAGATTCTCTTAATAAAAATCAAATATTATTAGAAAGAGATAATATATATCTGTTAGGCAAAATAACAAGAAAATAGAAATCTGTTAATCAGATTTTTTTGTTCTATAAAAAATAGTGTGAAGTTAGAGGTTTAAAAATAACCTCTTTTTCTGTGATAATCTAATTAAATGTCTTTTAGTAAATCCAGTAAGAGAACTAATTTGAGAATAAGAATAATTATTTAAACCATTAATTTTTTCTTGTACAAGTTTTAATGCATATTCTTTATTATGCACAATAAAAATATCACCATCCTAAAGAAATATTATAAATCATTGTTGGTGACATTTCTATTAATGATACGGTGACATTAAAAAAAGATTAACAGATGCTATAAAAATGATTGAAATATATCATTTTTTATTTTATAATTTTTATAGTAGGTGATAATATGAACATTCCAAAATTATTACGTGATGAAACAAACACTAAAATAACTAACAAAGAAGAAATTATAAATTATATTAATAGCGATAATAATTTAGAAGAATTAAAAGTATATTTATCACTATTAGAAAATCAACAAAAAGTTGATAGAAGTGAAGTAGAAGAAATTATTAATGTTTTAAAAAATAAATTATATAACAATAACGAATTTAATTATAAATACGACTTAGTAAGCAATGATTTTGATGCTTTAGCTGACTTTTATGAAGAAAATATATCATATATAAAAGAATATATGAATCAGTTAAATAGCGGAAACTATACTGACGTTAACATAGTTATAAAATTTATGGAATATTGTATTAATAGAGAAATAAATGGTTTTCAAAATAAATTACGCACACAAAATTTATTTGATCAATTTATTTCATATTATAGAAATAATATAAATAATTACAATGAAAATTTTAAAAATATAATGAATGATATTATTTCAAAAAAAGATAATTTATTAAATAGTACTGATAATAATGCAATGGATTATAAAGAAAATGATTATTTAAGTAGAACACAAGTATTATCATTGTCTCCTACCTCTATAAAAGGATATAATTTAACAGAAGAAGATTTAAAATTAAATAAAGCAGCTTTTGTAGCAACTACTATTATCTTAGAATTTTCTTTAGCTACTATACTTATAGTTTCACTAATAATTTTATTTAATAGGTGATATCATGAATAAAAAAGAAACTAATAACACAGAATTATTAATGAATTTTTATAATCAAAATAAAAAAGATTTAATAGATTTTTATAATAAAACTAATGATTTAGAAATTTTAGAGAGTACACTTAATAATATAAATAATAGTGTCATTGAATATGATGTAATAAAAGAATTAAAAAATATTATAAAAAATAGAATTTATGAATTAAAAAGCAAAAATATAGAAAATGTTATTGATGAAATAAAACAAAATAATTCAAATTTAAAAAATTTTAACATTGTAGAAACAAGCAAAGATATTAACAATAAAGATTTTTATGGCTTTAGAAATAATGCAACTTATTTAAAAGTAACTGATGAAGATAATACTAAATTATATGAAATAGAAAATAATAATATAGATCAAGTAAAAGAAATATTAGAAAAGGAAAATAACAATAATTTACAAACAAAAGATTTACTAGAAAAGTTAAAACCATTTCTAAATGAATTAGAACAAATAGAAATGGATTATAAAACTAATTTAGATAAAGATACACTCATTGAAGAGTTAAATAATATAAATGAAATGGATGTAAAACAAGTATTTTTAAGAGACATAAATGAGGTATTAAAAGAAAGAATAAAAATAAATTATTATATGAATGATAATAGTTTATTAAATGAAAGATTAAATTATTCTTTAAATTCAAATGGGGAAAGAATATATTATGTTGGAAATGAAATAATAAAGTTTGATAATGAAAAAAACATGAGAATATTAAACGAAAACAATAAATTTGTAGAAAATGAAAAAAGAAATGAATTAGAAGAAAACAAATTTAATATTCATACTAAATCAGAATCAAAAGAACAAACTGACATAATAAGCATTCCTAATAATTTAGAAGGATTAAATACAGAATTTTATATAAATGCAATAAAATACAGCTTTGATAAAATATATTCTAAAGAAAGTTTGAATAATTATGAAGAAAAATTAGTAGAAGTTTTTTTAGCATTGTGTAGTAATTCTAACGAAAATGAAATACCATTACCTCTGTTTGATATTTATAATACTTATTTAAATTATGTAACTGAATCAAAAGATTATTATAATGATTATGTAGAAGAATTATTAAAAGATAAAGAAATTGATTCAAAAGAAAAAACTAATACAAATGAAAAACAAAAAAAACTTATATTAGATAATAATGGTACAGTTGATATTATTTTAGTACTATGTGGAATAATATTAGTAATTATAATTATATTATATTTCTTACTTGTAAAAAGATAAAAAAATTTATATAATAAATAAAAAGAAGGAGATTATATGGATATATTAGACAATACAGAATTAAAAATGATTAGTGCAGTAGAAACTTTAGAAAGTAGATTGACAACTATTAGAGCAGGAAGAGCTAATCCAATGATGTTAAACGGAATTAATGTTGAAGCATACGGTGTTATGAGTCCAATTAATACTTTAGCAAATATAACAGTGCATAATGGTAAAGAATTATTTATTAAGCCATTTGATAAAAATAATTTGAAAAATATAGAGAAATCAATAAATGAAGCTAATTTAGGAATTAATCCTACAAATAATGGAGAAGTAATAATTTTAACAGTCCCTGATTTAACTGAGGAAACTAGAAAAGAATATGTTAAACAAGCTAAAGCTATGGCTGAAGAAGGAAAAATTGCTTTAAGAAATATTAGACAAGATGCAAATAATTCTATTAAAAATAATGATGAATTTACTGAAGATGATAAAAATAGATATACAGATGATGTTCAAGAATTAATAAATAAATATAATAAGAAAGTAGATGAAGTATTATCATCAAAAGAAAAAGAATTGATGGAAATCTAGCAATGTCATACAAACAAAAAGTGTTCACAAACACTTTTTTCTTTATAATGTGGTTATTTTAAAACTATTGTGATAAAATACTTAGTAGGTGATTGAAGTGTTAAGTATAAAAAATTTAACCGTTAGTGTTGAAAATAAAACAATATTAAAAAATTTTAATTTAGAAATAAATGCAAATGAAATCCATACATTAATGGGAGTTAATGGTAGTGGTAAAAGTACAATTTGTAAAGTTTTAATGGGAGATCCACAATATAAAGTGGATGAAGGAAGTATTTTTTATAAAGATGTAGATTTATTAAAAATGGATACAACTGAACGTGCAAGAAATGGAATATTTTTAGTAAATCAAAATCCAATTGAAATTGAAGGTGTAAAAAATTCAGAAATGTTAAGAATGGCTTTAGAAGCAAAAACAGGAAAGAATGTAGATATATTTTCATTTTCTAAACTTATGAATAATATATGTGAAAAAATTAAAGTTGATAAAAGTTTTATCCATAGAGGAATTAATGAAAATATGTCAGGCGGAGAAAGAAAGAAAAACGAACTTATGCATTTATGGGTATTAGAACCTGATTTAATACTTTTAGATGAAATAGATAGTGGTGTAGATGTAGATAACCTAAATACAATAACTGAATCATTAAAAGAATATTTTGATACACATTCATGTTCATTCCTTATAATTACTCATCACACAAATATATTAAAAAAACTTGTACCAAACTATGTTCATATATTAGAAAATGGAGAAATAGCTAAAACTGGAGATTATACTTTAGCAGAAAATATTGAAAATAACGGTTTTAATGGGACAAATAAAGTAAGTGAGAAATATAATAATGAATAAAATAGTATTAGATAAAGAAAAAAATATAAATTTAAATGTTTCAGAAGATACTACATGTACAATACCAAAAGAAAATAACATAAATGATTTAAATATAAATATAAGTGATGGCGTAAAATTAATTATTAATCAATACAGTGAAGTAATAGAAAATAATTTATTTATAAGAATAAACCAAAGTAATAATAGTGATTTTATATACAATCATAGTTTTGTATCAAAAAAGGAATATAATTTAAATATTAATGTAAATATGATTGGTAATAATTCTAAAAATATTATTAATGTACACGGAATAAGTGATGAAGGTAAATCTAAAGTAGTTGTCGATGGAAATGTTATAAAAGATACTCACGATAACGAATTATATGAAAATATAAAATTATTAAATATTAATAATGGTACATCTAATATTTATCCAAATATGTATATAGATACAAAAAATGTAATTGCAAACCATAGTGCAAGTATAAGTACAGTTAACGAAGATTATATATTTTATTTAATGAGTAAAGGAATAGATAGAAAAAATGCTATAAAACTAATATTAGATGGCTTTTTAGAAAATGATGCTAGATAAAAAATGGAGGTGATAAAGTGACAGAATATAGATATGATTTTCCTATGTTAAGAAATGATATTATATATTTAGATAATGGTGCTACAACTTTTAAACCTGATGTTGTAATTGATGCAATAACAAATTATTATAAAAATTATAGTGCAAATGCACATAGAGGTGATTATACAATTAGTTATAAAGTTGATGTTAATTATGAAAATGCAAGAAAAAAAGTTGCAGATTTTATAAATGCAGATTTTGATGAAACTATATTTACTAGCGGTTCTACAGAATCCTTAAATATGATTACTAATGGTTTTTTTAAAAATTTATTAGAACCAGGAGATGAAGTTTTATTAACAAAGAGTGAGCATGCTTCGAATGTACTTCCATGGTTTAAATTAGCAAAAGAAAACGGAATAATAATAAATTATATAGATTTAGATGAAAATCTACATGTTACAATGGAAAATGTTATAAATGCTATTACAGAAAAAACAAAAGTAATCAGTATAGCTGGTATAACAAATGTAGTAGGTGATGAAAGACCGATAGATGAAATATGTAAATTTGCACATGCTAATGATATTTTTGTAGTTATTGATGGAGCACAATTAGTGCCTCACAAAAAAGTGGACGTAAAAAAAAGTGATATGGATTTCCTAGTTTTTTCAGGACATAAAATGTGTGGCCCTACAGGAATAGGTGTACTATATGGAAAAAAAGAATTCCTAGAAAAGTTAGAACCAATTAATCTAGGTGGGGGAATGAACGAATCTTTTGATAATGAAAATGAAGTATATTTAAAAGAATTGCCAACTAGACTCGAAGCTGGTACCCCAAACATTGCTGGTGCAATAGGTTTAGGTGCCGCAATAGATTATTTAAATAAAATAGGTATGGATAACATTTTCCTATATGAAAAAAAATTAAAAACCTACTTAATCGGTAAACTAATTAAATTACCATACATAGATATAATAAATTTAGAAAGTGATTCTGGAATAGTATCATTTAATATAGATGGAATATTTAGTCAAGATGTAGCATTTTATCTAAATAAATACAATATTTGTGTTAGAGCTGGTAATCATTGTGCTAAAATATTAAAAAGTGAAACAGGAGTAAAAAATTCATTAAGAGTAAGTTTGTATTTTTACAATACTTATGAAGAAATAGATAAATTAGTTGAACTATTAAGTGATAGAGATAAAATAATGAGAGAGATGATATAGTGGATAACGAATTTAAAAGAGAAATAATATTAGATAATTTTCAAAAACCATTTAACAAAGATGGTAGCGATGAGTTAAATTATTTAAAGACCAATTCTAATAACGAGTCATGTATTGATAACATAGATATTTATATTGATATAAAAGATAATATCATAAAAGATATTAGATTTAATGGAGAAGCTTGTGCTATTTCTACTGCAAGTACATCAATAATGTTAAAAAATATAATAAATAAAAGTGTAGACGATGCAATAAAATATATTGATAATTTTATGAATATGGTAAATGAAAAAGAATACAAAGAAGAAGAACTAAATGAAGCAATTGCATTTGATGAAATATATAAACAACAAAATAGAAAAACATGTGTTACATTACCATACGTTGGAATATTAAAAATACTAAATAATTATAGAAATAATCATAAAAAATAAATATAAACTCGCTATTGACTTAAAATAAAAAATAAAGTAAAATATATCTATATTCTTGTTGAAAGAGAAGTAGATATATTTTTTATATCAAGAGAAGACTAGTTGGTGTGAATGTCCATATTAAAATATATTGAAGACACTTTTAAAAAAATAAGAACGTATAATTCACGTTAAGAATAAAGAGAGTACACTTGTAAAGTAAGGTGGCACCGCGGAAAGTATTTTTTTCGTCCTTACACATTCCAAGTGTTTTTATTTTAGAAAGAGGGAAAATATGATAACAAAACAAAAAGGAACTTATGACGTTATTGGGATTGATGCCAAAAAAAGAAAGTACGTATATAATGTAATTGATGCAATATGTGAAAAATATAATTATAGTTACATTGAAACGCCTATATTTGAATCCAGTGAATTATTTCATAGAAGTGTAGGAGAATCAAGCGATATAGTAACAAAAGAAACTTATGATTTTAAAGATAGAGGAGATAGAATGATTACTCTTCGTCCAGAAGGAACGGCAGGTGTAGTTAGAAGTTTCATAGAAAATAAATTATATGGAAATATGACTGAACCATTTAAAGTTTACTATAATGGTCCTATGTTTAGATATGAAAGACCACAAAGTGGTAGAACAAGACAATTTACACAATTTGGAATTGAATGTATAGGTACAGATGACGTGATGAGTGATGCAGAAATAATAAGCTTAGCTTACAACACTTATAAGTTATTAGGAATAGATGTTAGTGTTAGAATCAATTCTTTAGGAGACAATGAATCTAGAGATAATTATAGAAAAGCTTTAATAGACTATTTCACACCAATAATTGATAATTTATGTGAAGATTGTAAAGAAAGATTAAATAAAAATCCACTTAGAATATTGGATTGTAAAGTGGATGCAGGAAGTGATTATTTAAAAAATGCTCCTAAAACATTAGATTACTTAAATGAAGAAAGCAAAAAGAGATTTGAAAAATTACAAGAATATTTAGAACTAATGGATATAGATTATGAAATCGACACTAATTTAGTTAGAGGTCTTGATTATTATAATCACACAGTATTTGAAATAATTGGAAATATACCTGAATTTGGAAATGCAAATGTCTTAGGTGGTGGAGGTAGATACAACGGTTTAGTTAAAGAACTTGATGGACCAGAAGTGCCTGCTGTTGGATTTGCAATGGGACTTGATAGAACAATACTTGCAATGGAAACACTTAATATAAATTTCAAAATAAAAGAGGATATTGATTTATTCATAATGTACGGCAACGAAGATGAAAAAGATACTGCAACATACCTAATACAAGATTTAAGATTAAACGGATTTAGTGTAGAAACAGATTTAATGAATAAATCATTTAAAAATCAATTTAAATCTGCAGATAGATTTAATGCAAAATATTTAATTATATTAAATAGTGAAGATATAAAACAATATAAAGTTAAAGTAAAAGATAATATGACAAAAGAAGAAGAATTAGTTGATATTAATGATTTAGTAGATTATCTAGATACAAAAATGTGAGGAAAAATTAAAAATGGATACAAAAGATATATATAAAGAAAAAGAATTTGGCAAAGTTTATAAAGTTTCAGGTTGGGTTAGAAATCATAGAAAACAAGCAAAATTTGGATTCATTGATTTAAATGATGGAACATATTTTGATAGTATTCAAATTGTTTATGATGATAAGTTAGATTGTTTTAATGAAATACAAAAATTAAAATTAGGTGCTGCTATAACAGTAGAAGGTATTTTAAAAGAATCACCTGCTAGTGGTCAAGAATTTGAATTAGAATTAACTAATTTTATTTTAGAAGGAGATTGTAGTGACGATTATCCCTTACAAGCAAAAGGTAGACCAACTCGTGAATATTTACGTGAAATATCTTATTTAAGACCTAGAACTAATTTATTTAGAGCAGTATTCAGAATAAGAAGTATTGCTGCATATGCAATTCATAAATATTTTCAAGACAATGGATATGTATACTTTCATGCACCATTAATTACTTCAAGTGATTGTGAAGGAGCTGGAGAAATGTTCCAAGTAACTACACTAGATTTAGATAAAATAGCAAGTACTGGAAAAGTTGATTATAGTAAAGATTTTTTTGGAAAGAAAGCATCCCTAACAGTAAGTGGTCAATTACAAGCAGAAACTTTTGCACTTGCTTATAAAAAGACATATACATTTGGGCCAACTTTTAGAGCAGAAAATTCAAATACAAAAACTCATGCTAGTGAATTCTGGATGATTGAGCCTGAAATAGCATTTTGTGATTTAGAAGGCGATATGGAGATAATGGAAAGTATGCTTAAATATGTTGTTAAATATGTACTTGACAATGCGAAAGAAGAAATCGCTTTCTGTGATAAATTTGTTGAAAAAGGCCTAACTGATAAATTAACTAAATTAGTAAATTCAAAATTCACTAGAATAACTCATCATGATGTAATTACTCTTCTTAAAGAAGCAAAAGTAGACTGGGAATTCACTCCAGAATATGGTGAAGATATAGCAAAAGAACATGAAAAATATATTACAGAATACTTTAACGGTCCAGTTTTCATTACAGATTGGCCTAAAGACATTAAAGCATTCTATATGAAACAAAATGACGATGGTAAAACAGTTGCTGCAGTTGATCTAGAAGTACCAGGTGCAGGAGAATTAATGGGTGGATCAGAAAGAGAAGCCGACTATGAAAAATTAGTTCGTCGTATGGATGAATTAGGAATGGATAAAGAAGGTTTAGATTGGTATATTAACTTACGTAAATTTGGTGGATGTAAACATTCTGGATTTGGTATGGGATTTGAAAGATTACTAATATATTTAACAGGTGTAGAAAATATAAGAGATGTTATTCCTTATCCAAGAACTCCAGGTAACTGTGAAAATTAAATAAAAAAATATATGATAAATAAAAAAGTTATAGTTTATTTATAATTAAGCTTAAGTATTGCCTCTTTTTTAAAGAGAGGTACAATAAAACGTAAAAAAGAATTTTTAAAATAAAAATTCTTAAATACATTCCAATCATTTTATTGTTTCTTATTATATTAATAATTGCGATAAAAAAAACACTTAAGCACGTAGGCTTAAATGTCTGCCAAAATTAAATAAAGTAGACATCCAATCGATCAAACTGAATGTTCCTATAATATTTTATGAAGCTTTTCTTCATAACTACACTATAACATAACTAAATTATTTTATCAATATATACAAAAGAAGGGAAATTATGAAAAAAGTATTTAATAATGAAATAAATGAAAATAATATAAATCAAATAGTTGAACTATATGGTTGGGTACAAAAGGTACGTAACTTAGGTGGTTTAATATTTATAGATTTAAGAGATAGAACAGGGTTAATACAACTTGTTGTTAATCCAGAAAATAAAAATTATGAACTTGCTAGTTCATTAAAAAGCGAGTACGTAATAAAAATTACAGGTAAAGTTGTAGAAAGAATTACTAGTAATGAAAAATTATCTACAGGAAAAATAGAAGTAATTGTTGATGAATTAGAATTAGTTAATACATCTATAGAAATACCATTTCAAATAAGTGATGATGTTAATGCTAATGATGATACATTACTAAAATATAGATATTTAGATTTAAGAAGAAACAGTTTAATAAATAATTTTGTTCTAAGACATAAAATAACAATGTCTATAAGAAACTATTTAGATAAACTAAATTTCTTAGAAATAGAAACTCCAATACTTTGTAAAAGTACACCAGAAGGTGCAAGAGATTATTTAGTTCCATCACGTATATTTAATGGTAAATTCTTTGCTCTTCCACAATCACCACAAATATATAAACAACTATTAATGATAGGTGGAGTAGAAAGATATTTTCAAATTGCAAAATGTTTTAGAGATGAAGACTTAAGAGCTGATAGACAACCAGAATTTACACAAGTTGACGTTGAAATGAGTTTTGTAACTGAAGACGATGTAATGAGCCTTTGTGAAAATTTAGTAGTAAACGTATTTAAAGAAACTAAAGGAATAGATATTAAATTGCCATTACTTAGAATGAAATATGATGATGCAATAAGAATGTATGGTTCTGATAAACCGGATTTAAGATTTGATATGCGTATTAATGATATAACTAATATTTTTAAAGATACTAATATAGAATTCTTTAACAAAGTTATAACTAATAATGGAGTAATAAATTGTATAGTTGTTAAAGATTTAGCAACTGTTTATTCAAGACGTGAAATAGATAAATTAACAGAATACGTTAAAACCTATAAAGCTGGTGGTCTTGCATACATCAAATTTGGTGAAGAAATAACTGGTAGTGTTAAAGGATTAACTGATGAAGAAATTAATGGTTTAAAGGAAGAATTACTAATTAATAATAATGATATAGTATTTATAGTTTGTGGTAAAGAATCATTAGTAAAAATTGCATTAGGAGCTTTAAGATGCAAAATTGCTAGAGATAATAATATGATAAAAAAAGATGATTATAAATTACTTTGGGTAACTGATTTTCCATCATTTGAATGGAGCGATACAGAAAATAGATTTGTTGCATGTCATCATCCATTTACTAGTCCAAAGGATGAAGATGTAGATAAATTATTAACAGACAAAGCACATTGTTATTCAAAAGCTTATGACATTGTAATTAACGGATATGAAGCAGGTGGAGGAAGCATAAGAATACATAAAGAAGATGTTCAAGAAAAAATGTTTAAAGCTTTAGAACTTAGTGAAGATGACATAAAAGAAAAATTTGGATTCTTCGTAGATGCACTAAAATGTGGAACACCTCCACATGGAGGATTTGCCTTAGGCTTAGATAGACTTACAATGATTTTAGCAGGTACAGAAAATATAAGAGATGTTATTGCATTCCCTAAAACAACTAGTTCTAATGATTTAATGAGTGATGCACCAAATGTAGTAAGTGAAAGACAACTAGAAGAATTAGGAATAAAAGTGAGTGATAAAGATGAGTAAATTTACAAAAGAATTAATTGAAGATTATGCAGATAAACTATTAATTGGTTTAACTGAAGAAGAAACAACAACTATTTTAGATGAATTTGAAGTAATAGAAGCTAATATGGATTTAATAAATGAAATAGAAGGAATTAAAGATGTCGAACCACAACATTATCCATTTGTTATAGAAGCCCGTCCAAGAGATGGAAAAACTATAAAAAATGATGACGTAAAAGATATTTTAAAGAATTCTGATAAAGTTAGTGATAGAGAAATAGAAGTGCCAAAGGTGGTGGGATAATGTTAGAAAAATTACATGAAAAATTAATAAAAAAAGAAACATCATCTGATGAACTAGTTAAAGAATCATTAGAAAAATCACATCAACTACAAGATGAATTAAATGCGTTCGTAACAATATGTGATGATGCAACTGGTAATGTATCTGAAAATGTATTATCAGGGATTCCTTACGTGGCAAAAGATAATTTATCAACAAAAGACATTCTTTCAACAGCAAGTAGTAATACATTAAAAGATTATATACCATTTTTTGATGCTACTGTTATAAAACGTTTAAAAGATGTAGGCGCAGTGTTGATAGGAAAAAGTGCTATGGATGAATTAGGAATGGGCGGAACAGGTACTACTTGCCATACTGGAATAGTTAAAAATCCATGGGACAATACACGCATAACAGCTGGTTCAAGTGCGGGAAGTGCTGCTTTAGTTGCTAGTGGTGTTGTACCTTACGCATTAGGAAGTGATACAGGAGACTCTGTACGTAAACCAGCAGCATATTGCGGAGTTGTTGGATTTAAACCAACTTATGGTGCAATAAGTAGATTTGGTTTATTCCCTTTCGCATCAAGCTTAGACCATGTAGGTGTTTTAACACGTAGTGTTCGAGATGCTGCAATAATAGTTGATAACGTTGTTGGAATAGATGAAAATGATATGACAACAATAGATTTAGAACCAAACTTAACTGCTAATTTAAATAACGATATAAAAGGTAAAAAAATATTTTATATAAAAAATTTATTAGATAATTTAAATGATAATGAAGAAACAAATAAAATTCTAGAAGAATTTAAAAGAACATTAAAACATTTAGAAGATTTAGGCTGTACTGTTAATGGTATAGAAATAGATATGAATTTATTAAAAGCAATATTTCCAACTTATGTATGTTTAAGTTGTGCTGAAGCAACAAGTAATGATTCTAACTTAACTGGTATTATATTTGGACCAAGAGGAGAAGGTGATAACTACGTTGATATGATTAAAAATTATAGAACAAAAGGTTTTTCTTCATTAATTAAACGTAGATTTGTTATAGGTTCATATGTACTACAAAAAGAAAATCAAGAAAAATATTTTTTAAATGCAAAAAGAGTTAGAAGATTAATAACAAATAAAATGAATGAATTATATAACACTTATGATGCAATGATCATGCCAGCAAGTGGAAAAATTGCACCAAAAATAGATAACGTTAATGAAAAAATAAGTGGAAATGAGCAAATCTTAGAAAATTTAATGGCTATAGGAAACTTCGGTGGCTATCCAAGTATTACAATTCCAAATGGATTCGTTAATAATATGCCCATTGGAGTAAATATAACTGGTAATATTATGAAAGATAAAGAAGTTTTAAATATTGCTTACAAATTAGAATCAACATATAATTTCAAAAATCAAATTGCAAAGGAAGTGAAATAATGGAATTAATACCTGTCATAGGTCTTGAAATGCATGCTGAAATGAATTCAACTACAAAAGTATTCTCACCAGCAGAAAATACGTATAATGACATTTCAAACCTACATGTAAATAAAATAGATGTTGCACTTCCTGGTATTTTACCAATTGCTAATAAAGAATGTATGGAACGAGCAATAGAAATGGCTTTAATATTAAAATGTAATATTCCAGAATACTTTATATTTGATAGAAAAAATTATTATTATCCAGATTTACCAAAAGGATATCAAATAACACAATTTCATAATCCTATTGGAACAAACGGTAAATTAAGTATTATGGTTGATAATAAAGAATTAGATATAGATATATTAGATATACATTTAGAAGAAGATTCAGCATCACTTGATCATTATTCATACTTTTCTTTAATTGATTACAATAGAGCAGGAGTACCACTTTTAGAAACAGTTACAGCACCTTGTATGCATTCATCACGTGAAGCAGTAGCATTCCTAGATACTATGAAAAATATATTTAGATATACTGGTATAAGTGATGCGGATGTTAAAAGAGGGCAAATAAGATGCGATGTAAATGTTTCTATGATGGAAAAAGGAAGTACTGAACTTGGAACAAAAGTTGAAGTAAAAAATGTTAATAATATAGGAAACGTAGAAAAAACAATAGAATATGAAATAAAAAGACAAACAGACTTAATTATGGCTGGAAAAAAAGACGATATAGTTCAAGAAACAAGAAGATTCGATGAATCTACAGAAACAACAATAAGTATGAGAAGCAAAGCTGATGCAATAGATTACAAATATTTTATTGAACCAAACATACCACCATATAAAATAACAGAAGAATTAATTGATGAAATTAAATCACGTATTCCAACTTTACCAAACGAAAAAAAATTAAAATATATTAATGAATTAGGATTAACAAATACTGATGCTTCAATAATAACAAAAGATAAAGATATAAGTGATTATTTTGATAAATTAATTAGTTTAAATTGTGATATTAAATTATCTACTAATTGGATTATAAATAACATAACTGATTATTTAAATAGCAACAATATATCTATAAAAGAAATATTTTTAACTCCAGAAAAACTAGCATTTATAATAGATTCTATAAAAAATAATAAAATTAATTCTAAACAAGCCAAAGAATTATTTAATAAATCTCTAGAATTAAAACGTGAACCAAAAGAATTAATTAGTGAATTAGGTATGGAGCAAATAAATGACAGCACTGAATTAGAAAATTTAATAAAAATAATTTTAAATAATAATACAAAACAAATAGAGTTATATAAAAATGGTAAGACTAATATGTTTGATTTCTTTGTAGGTCAAGTTATGAAAGAAACTAGAGGAAAAGCAAATCCTGTATTAGTAAAAGAAATACTTACTAAAGAATTAAATAATAGATAACAAAAAATACAAAGTTTAAATTTTAGCTTTGTATTTTTTATAAATATTTATCAAAAAATTTACTTATTCCATCTTCGTCATTAGTATCAGTTATATAATCTGCAATATTTTTTAAATCTTCTATAGCATTTGCCATCGCTACACTAATTCCAACACTTTTAAACATATCAATATCATTTATACTATCACCAAAACATAAACTATTTTTTTTATTTATATTAAGAACTTTTAATAAGTCATTTATAGCATTACCTTTATTAACATTTTTATTAACTACATCAAAAAAATAATACCCATCTTTAATTTCATTCAAATAATCAAACGATTTATTAATTACTTTTAAATTAGTTTTATTATTTATATACAATTCTAATTCTTTCATTATATTAATATCATCGTTACTAATTACTAACTGCACTTTATCTTCTTTGACATCAGTTAATTTGTCAACAATAATTTTATCCTTTTTATTTTTTACAAAATTATTAGAATATTTATTATTAACAGTATTAATTATAAAACTTGATTTAGTTTCATTTGAGTAATTCCATAAATATTCTAAATCTTTACTATATAACGTATGTGAAATAATAATCTTATTTAAATTATTATCATATATTAAAGCTCCATTATTTGAAATACTATATTTAGATTTATTTATTAGTTTTAAATATTGTTTTATATAACTATTTGCTCTCCCGGAACAAAGTACTATAAAAATATTTTTTTCTATTAATTTGTTTAAAGTATTAATGGTGTTTTCACTCATAACTTTATTAGAATTAGTTAGTGTCCCATCTATATCAAAAAAAACTATTTTAATCTTCAAACTGTCCATCATATCACCTAAAATATATTCTAGCATATAAGATTATATTTGACAAAAAAAAAATAACATATATAATATTGTTACATGGGTGATATTATGCCAAATATATGTGAAATAAAAAAAATATTAGAATTAAAAATAGGTGAATCTAAACAAGTTATACTAACAGGACATATTGGAGCAGATTTTGATTCAATAGCATCTTGTATTGCTATGAGTGAGATAGCAAAAAAATTCAAAACAGATGTTTATATATTGTATAATGATCAAGAAATCAAAGTTGAACCTGGTGTAAAACAAATGATAGACAGTACTAATTCTACAATTAACTACATTAATAATGAAGAATATAAAAAAATCAAAACAAATAAAGATTTATTAATAACATTAGATGTAAGCTGTAAAGATGTTTTACCTTGTAAAGATTATTTAGACTCTTTTAAAGATATAATTGTAATTGACCATCATAAACAAAATGATAACAAGATTGACACACCGTATAAGTATATTAATACCAATATTTCAAGTGCTGCAGAAATAATGACTAATCTATTAATATCATATAAAATAAATTTTACAAAAAACATAGCAAATTATTTGTTGGCAGGTATATATTTAGATACTGATAAATATACAAAAAATTGCAACAGCAAAACAATGAATACTGTATCTAAATTACTTGATAGAGGAGCAGATATAGCAAAAGTAAATGAATATTTTGCTACCGATTTTGAAAGCGATAGAAGAGTACAAGATTTAGTTAGCAAAGCAAATTTTATAACTTACAGTATTGCAATATGTATAGCAGATGATGATGTTTTATATACAAAAGAAGAACTTGCTAAAGTTGCAGACTATCTATTGAGATTTAAAGCAGATGCTGCATTTGCTGCAGGATTTATAGATGATGAGTTAATTTCAATAAGTGCTAGAAGTAAAGGAAAAGTAGATGTTAGTAAAATAATGAATAAAATGAATGGTGGAGGAAACGTTTACAGTGCAGCAACAAAAATAAAAAGTAATGAATTAGATGAAGAAGGAAGAAAGCTAGAACTCTTAACCAGACCAAATTTCTACCTTGAATAAATTTAACAGAGAAAGAATGAACAAATTAGAAAAGAATTAAATAATGAATCTAAAACTCTATCATTACAATCACTAAAATAAAAAGATAACGAATGTAAAAGAATTCTGTTATCTTTTTATTTTATATAGAAATGAATGTTTATATTTACTTAAATATAATAAATTAAGTAAATGACAGTATGTTTGAAAAATTGAAAATAAATTGTATATCATTTAAATTATTTAGGGGGAAACATACTGTCAATACAATAATACCAATATACTATATAATTGTCAATTGTTTTATTATATAAAAAGTATTTATTTATAATTTTTTCTTGATAAATCTATACATTATATGTTATCATTAATTTGCTTAGTTTTTTAAAGACATTTTTATGGAGGTAAAATGGGTATATCTAAAAATGATCTTTTGCTTGAAAACAAAAAAATTGAAAGTACTATAGATATTGTAAGAAAACAAATATCGACACTTAGTACAGATCTTTATGATAAAGAAACTAAATTAAAAGAGTTTCAAAAAATGATGTGGGATAATAAAGCTGAACTCGATCCAGCTGAAATGAAAACATTAAGAACAAGTAATGATTTAGAAGTCTTTTTTCTAGAACAAAAAGCAAAAAAGTTTAAGAAATTATATTCTATTCAAAATAAGCCATACTTTGTTAGAATAGATTTTAAGACTAATGAAACAGAAGATAAAATATATATTGGTATAACTAATGTAGAAGAAGATTTAAATTATTATGTATATGATTGGCGTAGTCCAATATGTTCTATGTTTTACGATTATGGAGTAGGACAAGCTAATTATAAATCTCCAGATGGAATTGTTGAAGGTGAAATAACTTTAAAAAGACAATATCAAATTAATAATGGAAAATTAGATAACGTCTTTGATACTACAATAAATATTGATGATGAAGTTCTTCAAAGTGTTCTAAAAGAAAATTCTAGTGAACATATGAAAAATATTGTTAACACAATACAACAAGAACAAAACGTAGTCATTAGAGATGATAAAACAAATAATTTAATTGTTCAAGGTATAGCAGGTAGTGGTAAGACAAGCGTAGCACTTCATAGAATAGCATACTTACTTTATAAATTAGACTATTTAACTAGCAATAACGTATTAATATTTTCACCTAATAATATATTTAAAGAATATATTGGCAATGTTCTTCCAGAACTAGGAGAAGATAACACTTTAATAACAACATTTCATGAATTTGCATCAACGTACATAAAAGAATATTATAGAGTAGAACCCTATAGTGAATTTTTAGCACGATATTATAAAAATGAATATCAAAATAACGAATTAATAAAATATAAACTTAGTGATAATATAATACAAATCTTAGAAAATTATGCAAAAACAATCACTAATCTAACTAGATTTATTAATGATATAACATATAAAGAACAAACTATATCAAAAGAAGAATTAAATGATTTATTAAAAAATAGATATAATAAATTTAATTTATTTGATAGATTTGATTATATAGCAGAAAAAATTAATAATAGATATTATAGTGGGAAAAAACAAGATAACGTTAGAATAAAGTCATTATTACTAAAAACTATAAATACTACAACAAATATGAAAGATATTTATAAAAGCTTTTATGATAGTCAAGAATTTTTAAATGATTATAATGGATACTTTAACAGAAATGAAAATATAAAAAATCTAAATAAAAAAGTATTAAACTACGAAGATTCAACTCTATTTATTTATCTTAAATTTTTGCTTACAAATATTCCATATAGAGTAAGTACTAAATTAGTTGTTATAGATGAAGCACAAGATTATACATTACTACAATATAAAATAATAAAATTATTATTTAGAAATACTGATTTTACAATATTAGGAGATATAAATCAAACTATAAATCCATTTTATAAATATGATAATTTAAATATATTAGAAAATATATTTGATGGTGTAAGCAAATACGTTGAATTAAATAAAACTTATAGATCAAGTCCAGAAATAATAGAATATTCAAATAAGATACTTAATTTAAAACATTCTAGTGCTGTTAGACGTAACAATAATATTCCAGTAGAGATATTTGATACATTGGATTATGAAATATTAATTGATAAAATTAATTATTTAAAAAATAAATATAATAGTGTAGCGGTTATTACTAAAAGTATAGAAGAAGCAAATCTAATACATGATAACATACAAGAAGAAATAAGTGATATTAATATAGTTGATATAGATACAGAAAAATTTAATAAAAATTTAATAATAATACCAGCTTATGCATCTAAAGGGCTAGAATTTGATTCAGTTATAATAATAAATAACTTTTATAAAGATAAATATTTATATTATGTTGCAGTTACACGTAGTCAACATGAACTTATAATATTTAATTCGACAAAATAAATACTAATTTCTTGATATAGTTATTAAGGTGATTATATTGAGAACTTTTTATATTTTTAAAATAAATAAAAAATTTATAGCAGTAGCAAGAAATATGCCCGAAAATATTTATACACTTTTAAATAGTATATATACCTATAAAAGTAAAGATATTGTAGTTGCTTTTGATTTATTTAATGAAATATGTTTACCAATTAATATGGAATTTTTTAATAAATATATTTATGATAAATTAAAAAATGATGAAGATTATACTAAATTTATAAATACCCACATGTATCATAATTATTTTAGTGGAGAAGAGAGTAAATTGTTAATTTATAAAAGTCATATGAGAATTAAAAGTAATGAAGAAAACAATGTATTTTTATGTAATCTAAAAGAAATAACAGATTTATTTGTATGCGATTTTATTCATAATTATTATAATTTTTTTACAAAAACTAAAGAGGAAAATATACATAACAAATCAAAATAAATATCTTGTAAAAATATATTATATTTAGTATAATCTTAGTAAGGAGGGATATTATGTTACATGATATATTATTAGTACTTGTAGGATTAATTATTGGAGCATTAGCAGGATTCTTTATAGCAAAGAGTTATATGCAAAAATATTTTAAGAAAAATCCACCTATAAATGAAAAGATGATAGAAACATTAATGAGTGGTATGGGTAGAAAACCTAGCCAAAAACAAGTAAAACAATTAATGCAACAAATGAATAAGATGATGTAATGAAAATAGATTTAAATTATTTAAATAGATTTGGAAAAATGAATATTGACAGTGATTTTGTAATTGATGAAGATTATTATAAAAATACTGACATTAGAAAGTTAGAAAATTTACATGTATCAGGTGAAGTTTCAGTAGATTATGATGATTATATCAATTTAAATGTAAAAATTACTGGAAGAATGATTTTACCTTGTGCAATAACTTTAAATGATGTTCCTTATGATTTTACATCAGAAATTGAAGAAAACATAGGAAAATTTGAAGAAATTTATAAAAATAATAAAAATTTACTTGAAATATCTCCAATTTTATGGGAGAATATTGTATTGGAAATTCCCATTCGTGTTGTGTCTAAAGATATAAAACCTTCCAACACATCTGGGGATGGATGGGAATTAATAAGCGAATAGTAAGGAAGGAGTGATAATATGGCAGTTCCATTTAGAAGAACTAGTAAAACTAAAAAGAGAATGCGTCGTACTCATTTAAAAAAAGAATTACCAGGAATGACTACTTGTCCAAAATGTGGTGCAGCTATTAGACCTCATAGAGCTTGTACTGAATGTGGTAATTATAAAGGAAAAGAAGTTATTGAAATAAAAAAAGATAGCGAAGAATAAAAAACTTGCACGAACAAATTATATTTGTTATAATTAATTTGTTCTTACAAATGGCGGTGTAGCTCAGTTGGCTAGAGCGACCGGTTCATACCTAATTAGCCACTGACTTAATTTATAAATTTAAAAATCAATTTTTACTAGATTTTATAAGGGTTTGCAAAGTTGCAAATTCTTTTTTTAAAATTTTTTCAGGGAAATTTTAGGGAATTTTTTATTAAATTCTCTTTTTTTATTTATGTTTATTTATACTTATTTAATTTTAATTATATTTTTTAGACAAAATAAAAATAGTCCTGTACTAGCGACTATTTAACAATTTAACAATAAATCAATCTTCCTAATAAATTAGCAATATAATGTGTGCTTTTATAAAATACAACTAGCATAGCAATACACAATACAATAGTTAGTTCTGCTCTAAAGCCTATACTTGCGACACTTATACATAGATCATAAGGTATTTCCATCTTATCACAAATATTTGTTACTATCTCAAATGAGTTGCATAGTAATAGTCCTGTAAGGATAGACCATAGTATTAATTCAATATTATTTCTCATTTTTTTCATTTTCTCCTTTTTTACTATTCAATAAATATTTTTGGTAATTAGGAACTTCTTGTTTTGATTTGTAAAAACTGCATTGACTACAATTTTTTACTGATAGTGCATTACAATAATTTTTACTAACATAAGCAAAACAATCAGTCATTTCCTTTTTATCTTTTTCAGCATTTTTAACGGCAGACAACATTTTCCTCCTTTCTCTACGAATATAAATCTTCGTTTTCTCTGATAGCAAAAAACACTATATCAATATTAGAGTTATCAAAATCAACATAAGTTTTATAATATGATTGGTTATATGGTTTAAGTAGCCAGTAATAGTTATCATCATCTTTAACAATAAAAACATCATATTTTTTCTTTTTGTATTTAATTATTAAATGTGCATCATCATTGTTTATTTCAATTTTGAAAATAATACTATCAAAGTAAAATATAGTGTTGTTAGCACCAAGAGAAAAGGAACTACTTACGAAAAAGAAACAAAAACAGAAAATGGCGAAAGAATTATTAAATTGCCAAAATTTGTTATGAATTTAGCAAAAGTTTATTTTAAATATCGTGAAGAACAAATATCAATGTTTGTTAATAGATATGGTAAAGACTACAATGCTCCTGATAATGTGTTTTTGAGTAGATTTGGAAAGATAATGCACCCTGATACACCTTATAAAGTGTGGACTAACTTTAGAAATAAATATGCTCTAGGGGATGTGACTCCTCACGGATTAAGACATAGTTGGTGTACGGCAAATTATCACGAAAACGAATATCTTACACCAAAAGAATTGGCAGTTTTGATGGGACACGGTACAGATATTAAAATGACAGAGCATTACACTCACGAAATAGAGAGTAGAATGCAAAGAGCAGATGCTATTTGGGATAATTACCAAAAGAAAATTGATAATAAAAAAAATAATAAATTTGTAATAAATTTTGTGGAGTTATCTACTGTATTATCAGGAAGATTATATACAGATTCAGATAAAATAACTGATTTATTAAAAAAATATTATAATATGGAAACTGATCCGACTTTTGAAGAAATACCATACAAATTATTAAATTTAAGACAAGCAGTAATAAAAGAAAATGATTTATATAATGAGATAAAAGATTTTTTAAAGGAAAATTCAAATGATTGGAAAGCAATAAATAAAGGTATTGAAAAATACGGAAATGAATTTACAATAAATGGATATACTAAAAGTAAGCAATATGATGAAAAAGATACCAAAATTGATAAAGAAATGGTAATTTAGGCATTTTTTTAAGGAAATTTTGTGTTAAGTATTGTCAATTAACAATATTTATGATATTATTATATTGCTTACTTGATTTATGGCGAGGTAATTCAGCTGGCTAGAATGATCGGTTCATACCCGATATGTCGGGGGTTCGAGTCCCTCCCTCGCTACCAATATGAGTAATAATAGATAGAAATATCTATTTTTTTTATACATTT
>URLV01000007.1 GCA_900548725.1 uncultured Mycoplasmatota bacterium | reverse complement strand
AACATTTTTTATAAAATAAAAAGGCTATTAACAAATTTTATTTGTCAACAGTCTGTAGTCTAATATATTAGACTTTTTTTCTTTTAATTGAATTAAAAATATATTATAATATTTATGTGATATTAAAGAAAAGAGAGATTATATGATACCTAATGAAGTTAATATAGTATTAAAAGATATATGGCCTATGTTGTTACTATTTATTATAGTTATAGTTACTATTAGAGTTATAGATGTTATAATTAATAAGAAAAAGTTTGTATTGTATAAAGATTTATTTTTGTTAATCTTTATATTATATATGTTTTTATTATTCGAATTAGTAACTAGTACTGATTTTGAAAGTTATTCTAATAATTTTATACCATTTAAAGAAATAATGAGATATAAATATACTAGTAAATTATTTTATAAGAATGTATTAGGTAATGTATTATTGTTTGTACCATTTGGTTATTTTGTAAATAAAGTATTGAAAAATAAGAAAATAGTTGTTGGAATATTTGTTACATTAGTTACAAGTTTATCTATAGAACTAATACAAATGAATATAGGTAGAAGTTTTGATATAGATGATATTATGTTAAATTTAGTAGGAGGAATATTAGGTTGTTTAATATATAAGTTTTTAGATTATATAAAAGAAAAGTTACCAAATTGTTTAAGAAAGACTTGGATATATAATGTATTATGGATATTAATTTTATTATTTAGTTCTTTGTTTTTATTAAATTATTATGGAATATTGGAGGTAGTATGAATACAGTTTATGATATTATAGATAATTATGGATATAGTGATTATGATTATTTGAATGAAGTGTTGGATTATGCTATAAAGAAATTAAATATTGATAATAGTATATTTGATATAATTTTTATAGATGATGAGGAAATGCATAAATTAAATAAAGAATATAGAGGGATTGATAGAACTACTGATGTATTATCTTTTGCACTTAATGATAATAAACATATTGATGCGTTTATTAATAGTTTAGGAGATATATTTATTTCTATTCCTAAAATGAAGAGTCAAGCAATAGAATATGGGCATAGTGAGAAAAGAGAATTATCATTTTTGGCATTACATGGTTTATTACATTTATTAGGTTATGATCATACGTTAGGAAAAAAAGAAGAAGAAGAAATGTTTGGTTTACAAAAAGAAATATTAAGTGAGTTAGGAATATAGATATGGAAATAAAAGATTATATGGGTAAAATACATAATATTGATGGTTGTTTAGGATGTAATTTATCTAATGGAGATGTACATGAACTATTATACAAAGATGAATATTTTAATGTCTCACAGGATTTTGAATTGCCTATTAATGGTTTTATAATAATATCTACTAATAATCATATAGTTTCTATTAATGAATTAACTAAAGAACAAAGATATAAATTAATAGAATTAGAAAATAGAGTTATAGAATTATTAAAGAGTTATGATATTAGTAGTAGATTTAGAATTATATTTGAAGAAAAAGGACATTTTCATATATGGTTAATGCCAGAATATGAATGGATGAAGAAAAATGGTAAAATAATTTTTAATTTAGAAGATATCTTTAATTATGCAAAAAACAATTTAAGAAATGAATATAATTTGAAAAAGATAAATGATACATGTAAGAAATTAAAAAGGGATTTAAATAGGTGATAGTATGTTTGAAAGATTAAAAGAGTTGCAAAATAATTGTTATGTTAATAATAGCAATTACAAAGTTAGTGTTATAGTAAAAATGAAAGATGGTACTTTGTATGAAGGAGTTAATGTTGAAAATCCTTCATTTAAAGATGGTATGTGTGCAGAACAAGTTGCAATTGGAAGTGCAATTTCAGATGGATATAAAGAAGGGGACTTTGATACACTATATTTATTAGGATCAAGTGAAAAGGCAATTACTCCATGTTTCTTATGTAGACAATTATTAGTAGAGTTTATGCATAGTGATAATAAAATTATTAGTTATGATAATGAAGGCAATGAAACTATCTATAAAGTTAGTGATTTATGTCCTTATACATTTAGTAAGGAGGATTTAAATGATTAGTGAATTAAAAGAATTGTTGAATAATTCATATAGTCCATACAGTAATTTATGTTTTTCTTGTATTGTAGTTATGAAAGATGGTAATAAATTTAAAGGAGTAACAGTAAAAAATGCAACTTATAGAGATGGACTTTATGCAGAACAAATTGCGATAGGAAGAGCTGTTGCGAGTGGTTATAAATATGGAGATTTTGAAAAAATATATTTAATGGTTGGAAGTAATAATATAAGTGATTTAAAATATTTAAATGAAAGAGTTATTACTGAATTTTTTGAACCCATGAAAAGTGTTATACTCTATACTTTAGATGGGAATAATAGAGTATTAAAAGTAGGTAATTTATATAATAATATATATTAAATTGTAAAAAAATTAAATTTATATGATTTTAAAAATTGGTTAAAAAAATCGTGCAGATTTTAAGATTTCTCTAGGGAGATTTTAAAAATCTGTACGTTTTTTTGTGCAGATTTTAAGAATCACGTTTTTGCATTATTTTATCTATTTTGATATGGTTATTTTGGGCCCAGTAATCCAAAAAGAACGGGAGGTGAGTTGATGAGACGAGGACGTGTTTTACTGAAAGATAAAGTTGTAAAAAAACTTCTTAATAGTGAAAATCCTACTTGTAGAGAATATCTAGTTAGATTAATTAGTGCTTCTACTGGAATCAGTGTTAAATTATTAAGAAATAATATTGAATTAGTTACTCCTAATGTTAGTAGTAATTCCAATTATGTTAATAGTGTAAGTGATGTTATGGTCAAAGATAATGAAAACTACTATAACATAGAAATAAATTATAATAATGTTCCTATTGCAATAGTAAAAAATAATATTTATATGTATAATTCTATATTAAGACAAGTACATAAGAGTGATGACTATAAAAACGTAAAAGGTGTAATACAAATAAACATAAACAATTATGATTTATTTAATAAAGGAGAATTTGTATATGATTCTATGATGATAGAAAAGAAACATCATATAGTAAGAGATAATATGCTCCGAGTAATAGATATTAATCTAGATTTTTTATCCAATATAGACTATAATAAAATAAAGAAAGGGAATGAATATAATCTAGAAAAGTTATTATATTTCTTTGTTTGTAATGATAAAAAACTACTAGATAATATTTATAATGGTAATGGTTTAATGAGAGATATTAGTAAAATATTTAATATAGACATAGAAGATTTAGATAAACAATTATATTATGATTATGATGAATATATGAAAGAAGTGTCCTATGAGCAAGGCGAAATAGATAAACAGAAAAGCATAATAAAAAATATGTTAAACAAAAATTATCCAAAGAAAGAAATAATGGAATTAACAAATTTAAAAGAAGAAGAGCTAAATAAAATTATAGAAGATATAAGTTGTGAAGAAACAAAATCTAATAAATAATTAACGTACGAACTGTACGTTTTTTTCGTTATAATGTTATTTTACGTTATTATCTATACCAAAATATAAAAAAATAATGTATAATATTATTGTTCTTAAGAAAATTATTAAATATTAAAGGATGTGATATTTGTGAAAAGTGGATTTGTAAGTATAATTGGTAGACCTAATACTGGTAAAAGTACTTTACTTAATACTATAATAAATAACAAGATTGCAATAGTTAGTGATGTTGCTGGAACTACAAGAAATTCTATACATGGTGTATATAATGATAGTGAAACACAAATAGTTTTTGTAGATACACCTGGTATACATAAGCCACAAGATAAATTAGGAAGAGAATTAAATAAAGAAGCATATAGTAATTTAAGTGATATAGATTTAATATTATTTATAGTTGATGCTTCTATGGGTATAGGAAAGGGAGATAAATTTATTATTAATGCTCTTAAAAATAATGACGTTCCTGTAATACTTATACTTAATAAAATAGATAAATTAAATAATGAAGGAATACTAAATGCTATAAATAGTTACAAAGATTTATATGATTTTGCAGAAATAGTGCCTATTTCAGCACTAAAAAACGATAATGTAGATAGATTACTAAAAGTAGTTAAAACTTATTTAAATGATACAGTTAAATATTATGATGATGGAGTAATAACTAATGCAAGTAAATACTTTTTAGCAAGTGAATTTGTTAGAGAAAAAATACTTGAACTTACAAAAGATGAAATACCACATAGTGTTACATGTGTTACTACAAATTATCAAGAAAAATCTAATGTTATAAATATAAATGTAGATATTATTGTTGATAGAAGTAATTTAAAGAAAATTATTATTGGTAAAGGCGGAAAAATGTTAAGAGAGATTGGAAGCCGTGCAAGAGTAGATTTAGAAAATGCATTAGGAAAACAAATATATTTAGAATTATATGTAAAAACTATTGAAGATTGGCGAGACAAAGAACGTTACTTAAAGGAATTTGGGATAATAGATGAGTAAAAAAGAAGAATATTTAAAGTTTTACATAGATTCTAATGGTAATTTAGATTTGTTAGATAAATTTATAAAAAAAGAAAAAATAACATTAAATGAATTTAATAAAATAGTAACAGATTATATAAAAGAAATGGAAAGTACAAAAAAAATAAATAAACTATATTTAGAGTATAATTTAAAATATAAAAATAAAAAGAATAATAACAATAATAAAGTTAGTAAAAGAAAAGAAACAGAAGCTAATATAAATATAATAAATAATTATATTAAAGAAAATAAACATAATATAAAAGAATATGTTACTAATTATAATTTGTCTTATAGTGATTTTAAAAAATTTATAAATAATTATAAAAATTATTATTTAACTGATATAGAAAAAAATACATTAAAAGAATTTTTAAAAAGAGAAAATGATTTTAACAAAAATAATTTAGATAATGTACGTAATGTAGTTGATAGAATAAGTGATGATTTAGTAAATGATAAACCTTATGATATATTAAATTATTATCAAGATTTAGGATGGGATTCTAAGTTATTTATATATTATTTAAATAATAATAAAGATGTATTTTCTAGTTTTGTAATAGATAATGTTAGAATATATTTAAAAAAGTATAATATAACTCAAAGAAAATATAAATTAAATGAATTTATAGAATATATAAAAAAGAATAATAAAGATATAGATAGTAAAAAAATAGAGAGTATTATAAATTATATGAATGATAATAAAATGCCATATAATTATACTTTATTTATGAGTATAAAAAATAATATATTTAATAAGTGAATAAAATTTAAAATTTGTAACCATTATAATAGTGTAATTAAGAAAGGGTTGGTTACAAATGACAAAAAAAGAATTATGGGATATGTTTAAAAAAACTGGTAAAATAGAATACTATTTAGAATATAAAAAGAAGTGATATAGTGGAAGAAGTAGAAGGTTTTATAGTTAATGAAGTATCATATGGAGATTCATCTAAAATAATTAATGTATTTACTAAAGAAGGAGTAATAGGTTTAATTGCTAAAGGTGCTAAAAGTTTAAAAAGTAATTTAAGAGTTAATACTACAAAATTCACTTATGGTAAGTTTATAATAAATAGAAAAAAAGATAAACTTAGTAATTTATTAGAAGTCAGTGTTATAGATGAATTAAAAAATATAAAACAAGATTTAAAATTAATTAGTTATTTAAGTTATATAGTAGAATTAACTAATCAAATATTAAAGCAGACTTATGAGTATGAAGAATTATATAAGTTATTTATAAATGTAGTATTAAAATTAAATAATAAATTAAATCCTAAAGTAATATGTAATATATATGAAATAAAAGTATTAGATTATTTAGGAGTTGGTATTAATTTTAATAGTTGTACTAAATGTGGTAGTACTAATAATATAGTTACTATAGATGGTGATATTGGTGGATATATTTGTAAGAATTGTTATACTAATGAAATTATATATGATAATAAAACTATAAAGATGTTAAGAATGTATTACTTAATAGATGTTAGTACTATATCTAGTTTAAAAATAAGTAATAATGTTATAGAGAATATAAATTTATTTATAAATACTTATTATGATAGATATACAGGATTATATTTAAATAGTAAGAAATTTTTAAAAGATTTAGATAAAATATATTGAAATAGATATATTTTTTTTGTATAATTTAGTTAGATTAAGAAAGTAGGAGTGATATATATGTCTAAAAAACAAAAAATAATAGTTAGTATAACAGGAATATTTTTAGTACTAATGATATTAGTAGGTTTAACTTATGCTTACTTTTTAACTAAAATAACTGGAAATACTAATACCAAATCTATAAGTGTAACAACAGCAAATTTAGTGTTAGAGTATGCAGATATTAATGATGAATTAATAACAGATAGTGCAGTAAAACCAGGTAAGAGTTGGACAAAAACATTTGTTGCAACTAATAAAGGTAATAAAGCCGTTACATATGGAGTAGCACTAGAGAATATTGTGAATACATTAGAAAGAAAAGATGATTTAGTATATACATTAGATTGTAAACAATATTCAAAAACAGGATTTTCTATTGATAAAACAAATAAAACAGTAACAGGAACTATATCTGGAACATGTAATAGTATAACAACTGAAACAACTTTTCCATCAATAGGAACAATAATAGTACAAAATGAAATAGCAGATGATAAAGCGCAAGTATATACACTAACTATAACTTATAAAGAAATGAATGTAGATCAAAGTGTAGATATGAATAAAACATTTAGTGCAAAAGCAAATATAGTAGATCCTAATGTATTTAAACCTTATGGAGAAGGAACATTAGCAACTGCTATAATAGATAGTTCAAAGAATAAAACAAACGGAACAGAGTTGGTTAGTACTCCAAAAACTTTACCAGCACAAGCAACAAGTTCATTTATATATTTAAAAGGGAGTGACCCAACAACATTTACTTCATCAAGAAGTAGTGCAACAAATTATTATATATCATATGCGGATGATTATACTGTAAACGAAACTACTGGTAAATTTACTTTAGTAAATCCAACAGTAGCAACTAGTAAATATACAACATCTATGGCAAGTAGTTTAGTAGGAAAATATGCAGTATGGGGTACAAGTACACCAACAGTGACAAACACGCAAAATCAAAGTAGCATATATAAAATATCAACTAATGTATCTGATATAACATTAACAATAAAATATGCAACAATAAGTTCAACTACAAAATCTACAGAAAAGGAACTTAGCACAACACCAGATGATTACGGTACATCTTATTATTATAGAGGTGGAGTAGAAGATAATTATGTAAATTTTGCAGGAATGTGTTGGAAGATAGTTAGAATTGAAGGAGACGGTTCTACAAAATTAATATTAGAAGATAGAAGTGTTGAGTGTAATAGTTCATCATATACAGGAAATTGGAACGATGGAAACTCTGTAGTTTTTGGTTATAATTCAAATACTGAAGCAGACTTTTTAAATTATTCTGGTGGTCTTGCTGACTCATTAAAAAATTTTCAAACGACATTAGAAACAAAAGTTGGAACAGGAAAAACTTTAAATGATTATTTAAAAGTAGATGATTGGTGTTATGATTATAATGTTGCTTCTACTGATAGTACTGGTAATCAATATTATGGTGCATATAAAAGAATATATACAGACAAAAATCCATCTTTGAAATGTACAGGAACAAAATTAAATAAATATAAAGATAATACAGATATGTATGTAGGAGCATTAACAGCAGACGAAATGTCATTTGCCGGTGCAACTAGTTCAAGAAATTATACTCATTATTTAATGAACAGTTATGCAAATAGTAATAATTTAAATTGGTGGGGGCTTTCTCCTGGCAGCTATGACGCTGTCGATGATAGCGGTATAGCGTTTCTACTTCGTGACGATGGTTCGCTTATCAGCACCTATGTGAGCAACTACGGCTTCTACTCTCGTCCCGCAGTAACTCTGAAGTCTTCCACAATTATAAAAACAGGGAATGGAACAATAAGTAATCCATATACCGTTAACTGATTGACGGACACTTTTGATTTAGGCTAGGTATAACCTAGGTTTGTAAACGATAAAACTCGCCCGTTTGTATATAAATTTACAATATTTAAACGTAAAAATTATTAAAATTTCATATAAAAATTCAATAAAGTTTTGATTTTTAAAGTTTATTGAATTTTTTTGTACGAAAAAAAGTGTTAAATTTTATTATTTAACAAAATATTCTAAAAAGTAGTTTGTATATAATTTTATAGATATAATTGCATATTAGTTTTTATTTTATAATTTATATAGGAATTATAACATCGTCTAAAAATTGTTAAGCCTAGATTAAACAATGATATTATTCTTATTTGTTTGTTATTTTTGTTCTTTTTAACATATCTTATGTTTAAATTTTTCTTAACGTGTATATAGTTTTTTGTATAATCTATTCCAATAATTGTTAACCACAATCCTGCAAAACAAACCAAACTATATAAATTTTCATAAGCATGTAGATTTCTTGTTTTTGTTTTTTCTAAATTAAATCCATTAGTTTTTTGTGATTTAAAAAACATTTCATTTGCCCCAAATCTATGAGCATATTCTCTTAATGCTTGATTAGGTTCTATGTTTGATAAAATAAACCAAGGATCATCTTCTAAATTTTCATAATAAAGTGATTTATTTTTCCATACTTTAAAATCAGTAAATTTCTTATATATTTTGTGCTTTTCTTTTTTATAATATATGAATACTTTAATGTTAGAATTGACTTTGGCTCTAAAACAAAAGTAATGACCTTTGTCATTAATGTGTTTCATCATTTTTAAATTACAAAACCATCTGTCTCCAAGAAAAGTTATTTTTGTATTAATAGGAGAGAGTAATTCAATCACTTCATCAATAGCATTAAAAATAACTTTTTCACTAAACAACCATTTCTTAGTAAGTTCATCAATTTCGTGATGTCTGTTGGATTTTGTTTTGTCACATCTAAACAAAATTGGAATAGATTGTTTACCAATTTTTAAAGTAAAGACGAGATTAACAAAATTATTTTTCATAAACATATGGTCCATTACAACAATTAATTTATCGTGTTTAAGTGCTTTAAAATTATTGATAATATGTTTAATGGAATTGTTAAAGAAAGAGATTCCATTAAATTTAGAATTGTTAAAAAATCTCCAAAGTTTCTTTTCAATAGAGGATTGATTAGAAAGAAGAGAATCATCAATAAAAGATTTAGAGATATCTAAAGTAGTAATATTTTCAGTAATTTAGTTAGAAAGTGAAATGTAAATAAATTTACAAATAATTAGTAAATATCTTTTATAAAAAATATGTATTTGATATAATTAACAAGAAAGGATTATATGTATGAAAAAACTAAAAGAATATTTAACTAATTTTTTTAATGGCTTTATGATGGCTTTAGCTGATAGTGTACCTGGCGTTTCAGGTGGTTCAATAGCATTCATCTTAGGGTTTTATGATAATTTTGTAAATGCATTAGATTCATTACTTTATAAAGATAAAAGAAAAGAAGGATTAAAATACTTATTTAAACTAGGAATAGGTTGGGTATTTGGAATGGGATTGTCAGTTTTAATACTAACAAAAGTATTTGAAACACATATATATCAAATATCTTCATTATTTATAGGATTTATCTTACTTTCAATACCAATTATTATAAAAGATGAAAAAGATACTCTAAAGAAAAATTATTTCAATGTATTTTTTGCAATTTTAGGAATAGTTTTAGTTGTTGCAATAACATATTTTAATAGTACACAACTAACTAGTATGTCTTTAACAAATTTAACAGTAAGTCATGCAATTTATATTTTTCTAGTAGGAATGATTGCAATAAGTGCTATGATTTTACCTGGTATTTCTGGTTCGACATTACTTCTTATATTTGGGTTATATTTGCCAGTAATAACTGGAATAAAAGATTTATTACATCTTAACTTCTCTTCATTTTTTGGACTAGTTATATTTGGATTAGGTGTAATAGCTGGAATACTTTCAATAATTAAAGCTTTAAAAAAAGCCTTAGAAAAATTTAGAACTCAAACAATTTATTTGATAATAGGATTAATGTTAGGCTCATTATATGCAATTATAATGGGGCCAACAACTCTTGATAATCCAGTTGATCCTATTAACATAAATAATTTCAGTATATTATTTTTTATAATAGGTGGTGTAGTAGTTCTTGGATTACAAAAAATAAAAGTTATAAATGAAAAAAATATTGATACTAAACAAAAATAGTATCTTTTTTTTTAATAAATTATATGATATGATTATTATTGTAAGGAAGTGTGTTATATGAAAGATACTTATATGCTATTTGGTATTGCATATGTTGTTATTGCAATAGCATTAATTATTTCAATGATAATTATTGTAAGAAAACATATGAAAAACAAATTTAATAACGCACTTAAACTATTAGAAAGAGATAAAAATTTAATAATAAGTGCATCAATACTTAGTGAATTAAACAAAGTAGAATCATTAATAAATAATAAAGAATTAGAAGCAAAATATTTAATTTGGAAAGAAAAATTTAAAAATATAAAAGATGAAGAAGTACCAAAAATAACTGATGAATTAATAAACGTAGAAGAATTAATAAAATCTAGAAAATATAAAGAAATAGAAAAAAAATTAGCAAAAATAGAATTAGATATATATTTTGTTAAAAGTAAGTCAAAATTTTTATTAGATGAAATTAAAGAAATTACTACAAGTGAAGAAAAAAATAGAGAAATTGTAACAAAATTAAAAACAGATTATAGAGAAATCTTTGTAAAATACAATAATAATAAAGAAGATTATGAACTAATATCAAGTCCAATTGAATTACAATTTGAAAATGTAGATAAATTATTTAACGCTTTCGAAACAAGTATGGAAAATAACGCTTATACTGAAGTAGGAAAAATAGTAAAAGCGTTAGATGATACAATAGGTAATTTAAGTATAGTAATAGAAGAAACACCTAGTATTATTCTTATGGGTAAAGTTTTAATACCTAAAAAAATGAAAGACACTTACTCAATTTATGAAAAAATGGAAAAAGAAGGATATAATTTAGATTACTTAAAAATTGATTATAATAAAGAAGAATCAGAAAAAAAGATAGCAGATATATTTGATAGACTAAACGTATTAAATTTAGTTGATTCTATATTTGAATTAAAAACAATATTAGATTATTATGATAATTTATATAATGACTTTGAACGTGAAAAAGTAAGTAAAAAAATGTTTGAAGAATATACTAGAACTATTGGAATAAGATGTAAGAAAATACTTAATATAATATTTAACATTAATAAGAAAATAGATGACATAAAATATAGCTATGATTTAACTGAAGATGAGGTAAAAATAATTGATGAAATTTCTTTATCAGGTAAATCTATAAAAAGTGAATATGAAGCAATTATAGAAGATTATAGAAATAAATTATTTGCATACTCTAAATTATGTAAACAAATGGAATTATTGAATGTTAAACTTTCAAAAACAGAAGATAAATTAGATTATACATTAAAGAGTTTAGGAAGTTTAAAAGAAGATGAATTAAGAGCTAGAGAACAATTAGAAGAAATAAAAACAATACTTTCTAATGCAAAAGAAAAGATAGTTTCATACAAACTACCAGTTATTCCAAAATGTTATTATATAGAGTTAGAAGAAGCAACACTTGCAATTAGAGAAATGATAAAAGAATTAGAAGCTAAACCAATAAATATAAAAACATTAAATATCAGAGTTGATACTGCTAGAGATTTAGTTTTAAAACTTTATAACACAAGTAATGAAACAATAAAAACAGCATGGATGGCAGAAAATGCAATAGTTTATGGAAATAGATATAGATATGAAAATAGAGAAATAAATGATGGATTAGAAAAAGCTAGTATTGCATTCATGAAAGGTAACTTTAAATTATCTTTAGAAAATTCTATAAAAGCTATAAATATTGTGGAACCTGGAATACATAAAAGATTATTAGAAGCATATAAAAAATAATCTTTTTTTGATTATAAATTATAAATATGTGGTAAAATAATTAATGAGGAGTAGTTTATGAATAATATTGGTTATAAATTAAAATGTTTAAAAAATATTAATTATGATAAAATGTTTAATGTTTTAAATAACATTCATGAGAAAACGAATAAAAGTAAGTTATATTTGTTATTAGATATGATAAGTTGTTCGAATAAATATGGAACGGGATATTATGATTATCAAGAATTTGAATTTTATAATTTAAATAAAGAAGAAAGAAAAACATATCTTACTAGAGTTAAAAATAATGCAATTGTAAAAATGTTTAATGATAAAGATAAGTTTTATTTGTTTGATAATAAATATGAATTTAATAAATTATTTGATAAATTCTTAAAAAGAGAATGGTTGTATTTAGAAAATAATTATGAGGAATTTGTAAAGTTTTGTAATAATAAAGAAGAAATAATTGTAAAACCCATAGATGGATGTGGAGGAGTAGGAGTAGAATTAATTAAAATTGATAAAACAAAATTAAAGTCTATTTATAATAAACTTATAAAAAATAAACAATTATTAATTGAAGAAAAAATTATACAACATAAAGATATGGCAAAATTAAATAGTTCAAGTGTTAATACACTAAGAATTGTTACATATTTTGATGGTGTAGATACTCATATATTAAATGTAGTACTGAAAATAGGTAATGGTGGAATCACTGATAATTTTTCATCAGGCAGTATGTATACATTTATTAAAGATGGTAAAATCTTTGTACCTGCTATTGATAGAGATGATAATATTTTTAAAGTTCATCCAATAAGTCATGTTAATCTTATTGGTTATACTATACCTAATTATGAAAAATGTATAAAAATGGTACGCGAATGTGCAAAAATTATACCAGAAGTTAAATATGTTGGATGGGATGTTGCGATAACAAAAAATGGTGCTTCACTAATAGAAGGAAATTGTTATCCTGGAATATATCAAATAAAACCTAGTTTTATTAATGAAAAATGTGGTTTAGTAAAAACGTATGAAGATGCAATGAAAATAAAAATTGACAAAATATAAAGATTATTTTATAATTAATTTTGTAAAGCAAATGAAAAAGACGTTTTATAAAGAAATATTATAGAGAATTTGTGGTTGGTGGAAACAAAGAATAGAGTATTTATAAATGTATCACTTTGGATGTGTTTTTCTGAAAAAGAAAAAACGTTTATCGCGTTAAGATTAATAAGATGATAATAAATTCATGAATTAAGGTGGTACCACGAGTAACTTCGTCCTTATATTTATGAATTTTTTTAATGGAGGTTAAAGAATGGAAAAATTTAAGGAATTAGACAAAAGACAAGTACATGAAGTAGAAACAGATATCTTAAATAATTGGAAGAAAGAAGATATACTAAATAAAACAATAGAAAATAGAAAAAATGCTTCTAATTGGGTATTTTATGATGGACCTGCAACTGCAAATGGAATGCCAGGACTTCATCATATGGTTGCAAAATTTTTAAAAGATTCATTTTGCAAATATCAAACTATGAAAGGACATAAAGTACTTAGAAAAGTAGGTTGGGATACACATGGACTACCAGTAGAAGTTAATGTTGAAAAAAAATTAGGATTTGCAGGTAAAAATGATATAGAAAAATTTGGTATAGAAAAATTTAATAAATTATGTAAAGAAACTGTTTGGGATAATGAAAACGCTTTTAGAAGACTAACAGAAGAAATGGGACAATTTATTGATTTAGATAATAGATATATCACTTATGATAATAATTATATTGAAACTGAATGGTGGATATTAAAAAAATTCTTTGATGAAGGATTATTTTATGAAGGTGTTAAAATTATGCCTTGGTGTCCTAGATGTGGTACTGGACTAGCAAGTCATGAAGTAGCACAAGGATATAAAGAAGTAGATGCAAATACTGTTATAGTACCTTTTAAATTAAAGGATAAAGATGAATACTTTCTTGTATGGACTACAACACCTTGGACTTTAATTTCTAACGTTGCATTATGTGTTAATCCAAACGAAAATTATATTTTAGCAGAATCTATGGGCTATAAATTTATAGTAGCAGAAGCTTTAGCAAATAATGTATTAGGTGAAGATTATAAAGTACTTAAAACTATGAAAGGTAGCGACTTAGAATATACAGAGTATGAACAATTAATTCCTAGTGATATAGAAATAAATGGAAAAGGATTCTTTGTAACGTGTGATACATATGTTACTATGACTGATGGTACTGGTATAGTTCATATTGCTCCTGCTTTCGGTGAAGATGATGCCAAAGTTGGCAAAAAATATAAATTACCTTATGTAAATCCAGTTGGAGAAGATGCTAAATATACTGAAGGATTATGGAAAGGTATGAATATCTTTGAAGCTGATTTAGAAGTAATTAAATGGTTAAAAGCAAATGATAAGTTGTTTAAAAAACAAAAGATTAAACATGATTATCCACATTGTTGGAGATGTGATTCTCCTCTTGTATATTATTCAAGACCAAGCTACTACTTAGAAGTTACTAAAATTAAAGACAAAATTATTGAACAAAATAAGAAAGTTAATTGGTATCCATCATACGTTGGAGAAAAAAGATTTGGTAACTGGTTAGAAAATATGAATGATTGGGCTATATCTAGAAATAGATATTGGGGGACACCACTTCCTTTATGGAAATGTTCTTGTGGCCATATGGAAATGATTGGTTCACGTGAAGAATTAAGTGAGAAAGCAATAGAAGATGTAAATCCAGATACAATTGATTTACATAGACCATACGTTGATGATATACATATTAAGTGTCCAGAATGTGGTGAAGTTATGAACCGTGATAAATCAGTAATAGATTGTTGGTTCGATAGTGGTTCAATGCCATTCAGTCAATATCATTATCCATTTGAAAATAAAGAATTATGGGAAAACCAATATCCAGCAGATTTTATTGCAGAAGGAATTGACCAAACAAGAGGATGGTTCTATTCACTTATTGTTATTGGAACATTTATTACAGGTAAAAGTCCATATAAAAATGTACTAGTAAATGAATTATTGTTAGATAAATATGGTCATAAAATGCATAAAAGTAAAGGAAATGCTGTTGAACCATTTAGTATTATGGAAAAATATGGTGCTGATACTGTTAGATGGTATTTAGCTTACGTTAGTCCAACATGGACGCCATTAAAATTTGATGAAGAAGGATTAAAAGAAGTACATTCTAAGTTCTTTAATCCATTAAAAAATACATACTCATTTTTCCAAATGTATGCTAACATTGATAACATTGACATAAAAGAATGTAATGTAAAAATTGAAGATAGAGAAGAAATAGATAAATGGTTAATCTCTAAATTTAATAAACTAATACTTGATTGTACAGAATCTTATGATAAGTATGACTTAAATGATGTTGTTAAAAGAATAACTAATTTTGTATCAGACGATTTATCAAATTGGTACATAAGACGTAATAGAAATAGATTCTGGGCAAGTGATTTAGATAATAGCAAAAAGAGTGTATATATAACAACTTATGAAATATTAACTAATCTTTGTAAATTGTGTGCACCTATAATTCCATATACTACTGAAGAAATATATAAAGATTTAACTAATGAAGAATCAGTACATTTATGTGATTTCCCTAAATATGATGAAAATTTAATAAATGAAGAAATAGAAGTAAAAATGGATTTAGTTAGAGATTTAATTTCTACTGGTAGATATGTAAGAGAAGAAACAAAAATAAAAGTAAGACAACCAATTAGTGAATGTTTAATAGATGGTAAATATGAATCTATTTTAGGAGATTTAGTAAATTTAATAAAAGAAGAATTAAATGTAAAAGAAGTTGTATTCGTTAGTGATTTAACTAAATATATGAACTTTACAATCAAGCCTAATTTTAAAGTATGTGGTGCTATGTTTGGACCTAAGATGAAAGATTATCAAACTGCATTAAATGATTTAAACAAAGATGATATTGATTTATTATTAAAAGAAGAAACAATTACTATAGATTTTGATGGTGGAAGACTTGATATTACACCAGATATGGTTGATGTTAGAATTGATGCTAAAGAAGGATTTAATGTAGGTATGGTAAACAATAAATTTATTATACTTAATACAGAATTAACTAGAGATTTATTATTAGAAGGTCTAGCAAGAGAAGCAGTTAGTAAAATACAAAATTTAAGAAAGACTACTGGATTAGAAATTAGCGATAGAATTAAACTATATTATAATGGTGATGATGAAATAAAAGAAACATTTAATATGTTTAAAAAATATATTATGGATGAAACATTATCTATTGTATTTGAAGAAACAAATGATAATTTAGATATAATTGATATAAATGGACACAATGTAGGAATTAAGATTGAAAAGGCTTAGTTCCTTTTTTTGATTTATTGACTTTTTTGCAATTATTTATTATAATACATATCACCAAAGGGGAATAAAATATGAAAATTATATTTAGTGATTATGATGGAACTATAAAAACTTTTTTAAACAACCCAAATATATTTGAAAGGATTACGTTTGAAAAAAATTTAAAATCTATAAATAATTTTTTGAGTAATGATAATAAATTTATTATTACTACTGGTAGAAGTACTAGTTCTATATTAGAAGAAATAAAAAGGTATAAAATAAATTTTTCTTATTTAAGTACATATGATGGGAGAGTTACTTTTGATAATAATTTAGATTTGTTGGATGCAAAAAAAATAAGTAAAGAAATACTTTTGGAATTAAAAAAAATTATTGAAAATGAAAAAATAGTAAAAAGAGCAACTATATATGATGAATATGGAAAAATTGATGAAATTAATGAAGTTGTATTGATGTCTATAAAGCCTAAAAGTATCAATGAATTACAAAGAATTTTAAAGAGTTTGTTTGAATATGAAAATTCTATTAGTATTATTCCAAATTTCTTACATAATGAAATAGTGGTTGCACCTAAATCTAATAAAGTAGATGGTGCTAGATTTTTAATAGAAAAAAATAATTGGAATATTAAAGATGTTTGTAGTGTTGGAGATAGTAAAAACGATTTAGAATTATTAACTGAATATGATGGGTATAGAATGTTGTTTTCACATAATTGTTTGTTGATGCCTGTAGAAAATGTTACATCATCAGTACATAAGTTAATAAAAAAAATAGATTAGGTGAAAAAATATGAATCGAAAAAAATATTATGAAAAATTAAAAGAAGATTTAATAGAGTTGACAGAGCAAAAGAAGGATAAAAAGGAATTAAAATTTATAACAATTTTAATACCAACAATCATACTTCTAGTTTCAGCTGCGTTTATGGTTTTTGCAGGTACCATAGTGGCTGACACAACTTATTTAATAGCAAAAATACTAATTTTTTCTCTAACCATAACAGGTTGTAGTGTAGTTATGTCTATTGCTGTAATGGTACTTAAAGAAATGCATAAAAATCAAAAGTCGGAAAAAGAAATAGATAAACTAATTGATGATAAAGTCAAAGAAATAGAAAAAGCATTATTAAAGGATAATGTATATAAACATAAAATAAAGAAAACTATTGAGAATAATTTCATATCAGAAGAATATTTTTATATTAATGAACTAAAAAAGTATAAAAAAATAATAAATGATTTAATAAATATGATGATAAGAAAGAAAAACCTAAAGTTAAAGTTTTAAAAAAAGATAATAAGAACACATAAAATAAATCTATGTGTTTTTTTAATAATATGGTAAAATAGTTAGTAGTCAGGTGATTAGATGGATAACAAAATTAGAAATTTTTCAATTATAGCACATATAGACCATGGTAAAAGTACTCTTGCAGATAGAATATTAGAGTTAACACATAGTGTTGATAAACATGATATGAAAGACCAATTATTAGATTCTATGGATATTGAAAGAGAACGTGGAATTACTATAAAGTTAAATGCGGTAGAATTACATTATAAATATAAAAATGAAGATTATACATTACATTTAATTGATACTCCAGGACATGTGGATTTTTCTTACGAAGTATCACGTAGTTTAAAAGCATGTGATGGTGCACTTTTAATAGTTGATGCAGCACAAGGAATAGAAGCTCAAACAATAGCAAATCTATATTTAGCATTAAATAATGATTTAACAATTATTCCAGTTATAAATAAAATTGATTTACCAAATGCTAATATAGAAAAAGTTTCAAATGAACTTGTAGATATTTTAGGGTTTAAAAAAGAAGACATAGTTTTATGTAGTGGAAAAACAGGAGAAGGTGTTGATAAATTATTAAATAAAATAATTGAAGTTATTCCAGCACCTAAAATAGATACTACATCACCTACTAAAGCTTTAATATTTGATTCATATTTTGATCCATATAGAGGAGTAATATTATCTGTTAAGTTAGAAACAGGAAAAATAAAATTAAAAGATAAAATTAGATTTATGGCAACTAATGCTGTATACGAAGTTGTTGAATTAGGTGTTAATACTCCAAAAGAAAAAAAACTAAATGAACTTTCTAGTGGACAAGTAGGTTGGATAAATGCATCAATAAAAAGTATTGATGACGTTAACATTGGAGATACTATTACATTGGAAAATAATCCTGCAGAAATTCCACTTGATGGATATAAGCCTATGAAACCAATGGTATATAGTGGATTGTTTCCAATAGAACCTAATAAATTCGAAAATTTGAGAGAAGCATTAGAAAAATTAAAATTAAATGATGCCGCACTTACTTATGAACCAGTTACAAGCATAGCATTAGGATTTGGATTTAGAGTTGGATTTTTAGGTCTATTACATATGGAAATAATAGAAGAGAGAATAGAAAGAGAATTTGGAATAGATATTATTGCAACTAGTCCAAGTGTTGTATATGAAGTTATAAAAACTAATAAAGAAAAAGTACTTATTCATTCACCTAATGAAATGCCAGATAAAGTTAACATAGAATGCATTAAAGAACCTTTTGTTAGTGCTAATATATTTGTACCTAGTGAATATATCGGCCCAATAATGGATTTGTGTAGTGAAAAAAGAGGAATATATAAGAATTTAGAATATATAGATAAAACAAGAGTAAATATACATTATGAATTACCTCTTTCAGAAATAGTATATGATTTCTTTGATAAATTAAAATCTTATACAAAAGGCTATGCGTCATTTGATTATGAATTATCAGATTATAAACAAAGTGATTTAGTAAAAATGGATATATTAATTAATGGAGAAATAGTTGATGCATTATCAAGTATAGTACATAAAGATATTGCTTATAATAGAGGAAAAGAAACTGTTGAAAATTTAAAAAAGATAATTCCTAGACAATTATTCCAAGTTCCTATTCAAGCAAGTATTGGTTCTAAAGTTATTGCAAGAGAAAACATTAGTGCTATGAAGAAAAATGTATTAGCAAAATGTTACGGTGGAGATATATCTAGAAAAAGAAAATTATTAGAAAAACAAAAAGAAGGAAAGAAAAGAATGAAAATGGTAGGTAATGTTGAAATACCACCAGAAGCATTCTTACAAGTTTTAAAAACAAATAAGTGAGGTATTTATGAAAAGTGATATATTTAATATAGAATTAGATTATATACAAGATGAGAGATTAAAAGAGAATGCAAAAATTATATTAAATAATTTGCCAGATTATTTTTATAGAGTACAAGCAGCATCCACTGGAAAATATCATCCTAAATATGCTTTAGGAGAACAGGGATTAGTAAGACATGTAAAAGCTGCTGTTTGTTTAGCTCATAATTTATTTGATATATATAAATTTGATAATCATACAAAAGATACAATTATTATTAGTTTATTAATTCATGATGGTTTAAAACATGGTTTTACAGAATCTAAATATAGTGTATTTGAACATCCTTTACTTATTGGTGAATTATTAGATAATATAAAAGAAAAATTATCTTTAACTGAAGAAGAAAGATTAGAAATAAAAAACAATGTTGCCAGTCATATGGGAAGATTTAATACAAATAATTATTCTGATATAGTTTTACCAATACCTAAAACAGTTACAGAAAAATTTGTCCATATGTGTGATTTCTTAGCTAGTAGAAAACAAGTACAATTTAATTTTGATGAAAATAATAATATAACTGAATAAGGAGAACAAATATGATTCATGAAATGAAATTACAACCTAAATATTTTAATTATATTTTAAATGGAACTAAGAGAATAGAACTTAGATTAAATGATGAAAAAAGACAAACTATAAAAGTGGGAGATATTATTAAGTTTTTAAAAGAACCTAGCTTAGATGAATCTTTTCTTGTTAAAGTTATAGAACTTATAAAATATAATTCTTTTTTAGAAATGTTTAATGATTATGATATAAGTATTTTATCTGATAATAGTATGAGTAAAGAAGAATTACTCAATGATTTAGAAAAATTTTATACTAAAGAAAAGCAACAAAAATATGGTGTACTTGGTATTAGATTTGAATTGATAAGATAAATTTTAGAAAGAAGAGTAATTAATGAAAAATAATAAATATTTAACTATGAAAGAAAAAAAAGAATTGGCGTTAGAAGGAAAAAATGTTCCAGTATGTGTTGGTAATTCTAAAAAGAATGCATTTGGTAATGAAAAAGGTATTGTAAAAACTTTAAAATATATTCCTTCAAAAAAGGATCCAAAAATGAATATATAAGTTAGATATAAAAAGATATCTAAACAATTATTTGTTAAATGATTGGTACAAAAATATTAACATAAACTATATTTTGTGATATACTAATTGTGCAATTGAAAATAATTTATGTATTGCATACAAAATAAAAAGTAAGTGATGCCAGCTCAAAATGGTACTTAATAAAGCAAGTGATGCCTACTTTAAGTGGTACTTAAAAAAGAGATAAGTGATTTATATAAAAAAAATCACAATTTTTTTTGCAATTTTTTAATGTTTTTACGATACTCAACATATTCTAACCAAGAACCGCCATTTGCCTTAAATTTGTCGTATTCTTCTTGAGTTCCCCATTTTTCTCTCATTTCTGGATTCTCTTCATTCCACCAAACTTTACCACCATAATTTTCTGGATTATATTTATATGGTAACATAATAACATCTCCTTAGTAAGATTTAGTATATTACAAATTATAATATGCTTTCAAGTGCTAAAATAATCATATCATTTAATTTTTTTTCTTTTTCTTCTGAGCTTAGCATAGTTTTTTCAAAAGGACTATCTACTATACTAATTAATGCACTTGCTTCTTTTCCACATAATTCTGCTACATGAAATAAACCAAAAGCTTCCATTTCATTACATAATAAATTAATATGAGATGGAACGTTTTTTAAAACATGGTCAATATTTGCATATACAGTAAAAACATCTGCTGTAAGAATAGTACCAACTTTTATATTCATTTTTAATTTTTGACTAGTTTCAACTATTTTATTATTTAGTTTTTCACTACTATTAATAATGTTTCTAACATCTTTTCCCCAAACGTATGCAAAACTAGAAGGGGAGTAGCTAGCTCCTGCAAGGACAACGTCATTTACTTTTATACTTTTATCTAAACTGCCACCAGTTCCGATTCTAATAATCTTTTTAACATCATAGTCATGATATAGTTCATAAGAATATATTCCAATACTTGGTATACCCATACCACTTCCCATAACAGTAACTCTTTTTCCTTTATAATATCCAGTATATCCAAGCATATTTCTAACTTCATTAATTTGTATAACATCAGTTAAAAAAGTTTCGGCAATATATTTTGCACGTAAAGGATCACCGGGCATTAAAACAACATCGCTAACACTATCTTTTTTTGCACTTATATGAATAGACATTAATATCACGCTCCTAGTATAATTATACCAATAAATATGATATAATTTCATTATAAAATTAATATGTTTACACATAATATAAAAGAGGTGCTTTATGATATATAAAACTTTTAAAACAAAAACTTATAATATTTATACAATAAAGACTGATAGGTTTAAAACTTGTCATATGGAAATAATATTTAGAAATAATATAAAAAAAGAAGATATAACTAAAAGAAGTGTATTAACAGAATTAATTGTTGAAAATACAAAAAGATATAATACAAGAAGAAAAATGATTATAGAATTAGAAAATTTATATAATGCATATTTTTATGGAATAACAAATAGAGTAGGAAGTAGTATTCTTACTAGTTTTTGTTTTGATTTTATAAATCCAAACCTAGTAAATGAAAAAATAGATAACTTTATTAAATTTCCTTTAGAAGCAATATTAAATCCTAATGTAAATAATAATGAATTTGATATAACTACATTTACGTACATAATAGAAAGAGTAAAAAAAGATATTGAATCTATAATAGAAGACCCAAAAAGTTACTCTATAAATAAATTACTAAGTAATATGTGTAGTGATACAGAAACATCTATTAATATTAATGGATATATAGAAGATTTAAATTCTATAACAAATACTAATATATACGATTATTATTTAGATATGATAAAGCATGATTATATAGATATCTACATAATAGGTGATTTAGATATGGATAAAGTAAAAAGTGTAATAGAGAATAATTTTAAAATAAATATATTAAAATCACATAAAGTTAATTATGATATAAAAAATAAAATAATTAATAAACCTAGAAAAATATATGAATATTTTCCATTCAGCCAAGAAAATATATGTATTGGACTAAATATAGAAAATATGACCACTAACGAAAAAAACTATGTTGCAAATATTTATAATATGATATTAGGTGGAGGTTCTTTAGAAACAAAATTATATAATAGATTAAGAAATGAAAATTCACTTTGCTATAACTGTGTAAGTATATATCAAAAATTTGATAATCTATTAATATTACATACCGCTGTGTCCTCTGATAATGAAGAATTAGCAATAAAATTAATGAAAAAAGCATTAGATGATATGATTTGTGGAAATATATCTGATGAAGAATTAAATAATGCAAAAAAACTTATAACAACTACACTTAACATGTCATTAGATGTTCCAGGAAGAATAGTTGACAACTATGTTTTTGAAAATTTATATGGCTTAGAAAAATTGGAAATAAGAATTAATAAATATAATGATGTTACTAAAAAAGATATAATGAATTTTGCAAAAAAAATAAAATTAAATACAATATTATGTGTAAGAGATGGTGAAAATGAAAGAAATAAAGATAAACAAAACTAATGAAACTTTATATTATGAAAAATTAAATAATGGTTTAGAAGTATACATTGTTCCAAATAAATTTCAAAAAAATTTTTATATAACATTTACAACAAAATTTGGTTCTATTAATACTGAATTTAAAACATCAAACGATAAAACATTTAAAAAAGTTCCAAATGGAATTGCACATTATTTAGAACATTTAATGTTTAATATGGAAGATGGTACAGCATTTGATTATTTTTCAAAATTAGGTAGCAGTGTAAATGCTTATACAACTTATAATTTAACATGTTATGAAGTATATTCTTCAACATACTTTAAAGAAAATTTAAATTATTTACTAGATTATGTACAAACACCTTATTTTACAAATGAACTTGTTAATAACGAACGAGGAATAATTACAGAAGAAATAAAAATGTATGATAATAACCCTAATACAGAATTAACATACAGTGCATTTAAAAATATATTTGTTAATGACAATAGAAAATACTTAATAAGTGGATCTAAAGAAGATATAAAAAAAATAACAAAAGAAAATTTATATGATTGTTATAATACTTTTTATAATCCAAATAATATGTTTATCATAATAACAGGAAACGTAAATCCATATGAAACAATAGGTATTATAGAAAATAACCAAAATAAAAAAGAATTTAATAATGTAAATATAATGAATAAAGAAATAACAGAACCAAATAAAATAAATAAAAAATATGAAGAAATAAAAATGAATGTTGAAACAAATAAAATAAACATATCATATAAGATACCTAGAAAATTATTTAAGAAATTAAATCTTTCTAATATAGAATTAAATAGTTATATATCTATATTATTTAATATTTTATTTGGAAGTACAAGTTTATTACAAGATAAATTAATTTCATCAAAGGTTATTCAAAATGGTATTAATGTAAATAAAACATTTACTAAAGATTTTATTATAGTGTGTATCACAACCGAAACTGATTATCCAGATACCTTAATAAGATATGTTGAAGAAACAATAAATAATATCAAGATAGAAGAAGAAACATTAAATAGAAAATTAAAAGTTTATAAATCAAATTATATATTACACTTTGATGATATTGAATTAGTAAATAGTAATATCCAAGATAATATTATGGAATATGGAAACTTTATAAATGATTATATGGATATATATGAAAAAATGAATGTTAAAACAATTAATGATATAGTATCTAGTTTAAAAAATATAAAAAGAAGTATTCTAATTATAAAGCCTAAAACAAAATAAATATAAATTTTTATTTTTCTACTAAGCTTTTATCATTTATAAAAATTTTTAAAACAATTAAAAATTCAGAGATAGCAAATAAAGTAGTACTAAACAAATTATTATAATAAAACAAAAGAAAATTATAAGACTGATTAACTAAGTATAATAAAACTATATTTAATAAAAAGTCTTTTTTATATTCATTATTTTTTAATGTATTATAAATATAATAAGATATAGCTATATAAAGTATTGAGGAAATACTAATATAAAATAATAAAAAAGAATTATTATTGTTAATAAAAGCTAAAATAAAGAATGAAATATACCAAGGCAATAAAATAATTAAAAAAGATAATAGTTTTTTCATAAATCATTTCCTTTACTAAAATACAACTTTGTTATAAAATATATATGCAGGAAGGTGAATTTCATGAATAACATATTTAATGATAAAGATGAATTAATAATGAAATTAGTACACTACTTTGTAACTAAAGAAAATTATGCTCCAATATTAGTAAATGGAGTACAAAATGAAATTTGGTTAGAAAATTTAGATAGTTACTATAAAATTATAAGAATAAATACTAATTATTTACATAATACTGAACAAGTAGATTTAGATACATATAAAATATTAAATGTATGTAAACAAATTAGTAAAAAAACATTATCAAGAAAATTAAAAACTTTAAATATTTTAACAAATATAAATGATGGAATAAAAATAAATGATAGAAAAAATATTGATACATTAGTTATTGAAAATAATGAAGACTTAAATAAAGAAGAAGTTAAAGAATTATTTCCAAATATAATTGAAGAAGAAACAAAAGATTTACATGGAATAGATTTTTTAATAAATGTATCAAATGATATAAATACAAAAACAGAAAAAGAAAATAGTTTTTATGAAAAAGTATTTTCACCTAAAAAGATTATTGTAACAAACGTTTTAATAATAATTAACATTTTAGTATATATAATTTCAACGATATTAACAAAATCAAATGTATATGATGTATATACAAACTTTGCGTTAAATAAATATTTTATTAAACAAGGTGAAATATATAGATTAATTACTTGTGGATTCTTACATGCTGATATTATACATTTATTTTGTAATATGTATTCTTTATACATAATAGGTTCACAAATAGAAAACTTTATAGGAAAAAAGAAATACTTATTAGTTTATTTTATTAGTATGTTAACTGGTAGTTTATTATCTACACTATTAACAAATAGTTGGAGTGTAGGAGCAAGTGGTGCTATATTTGGATTATTAGGTTCATTAATATACTTTGGATATCATTATAGAATATATCTAGGTAGCGTTTTAAAAACACAATTAATTCCACTTATAATATTGAATTTAGGAATTGGTTTTATAGTACCAGGAATAGATGTCTCTGCACATATAGGTGGTTTAGTAGGAGGAATTCTTTCTACAATGAGTTTAGGTATAGAAAATAAAAGTAGTAAAACAGATAGAATAAATGGAACGATATGTCTATTAATACTTATTATATTTTTAAGTCTATTAATATTTAAATAAAGAGTAAAAGCTCTTTTTTTCTTTATAAAAATCTTATAATATAGTAAAATATATTTAGGTGGTAAAATTGAAAAAGATAATACTTATAGATGGAAATAACTTAATGTTTAGAAGTTACTATGCAACAGCGTACAGTGGTAATTTAATGAAAAATAGTAAAGGTTTTTATACAAATGCATTATATGGTTTTGTTAATATGATGAATAAAATTATAGAGAGTGAAGAACCTACACATATGGCAGTTGCATTTGATATAGGAAAAAATTTTAGAAAAGATTTATACAAAGAATATAAAGATGGTAGAAATAAAACTCCTGATGAATTAAAAATGCAAATGCCTGTTGCAAAAAAAATATTAGATGCTATGGGTATAAAACATTATGAAGTAGAAAATTATGAAGCAGATGATATTATTGGTACATTATCTAAAAGAGCATATATAGATCCTGATTTTGAAGCTTTAATTGTTTCAAGTGATAAAGATTTATTACAACTAATAAATGAAGAAATAGAAGTTAAATGTTTAAAATCAAAAGATTATATTAGATACAATATAAATACCTTTAAAGAAGAATATGGTTTTGACCCAATAAGAATAATTGATTTAAAAGCTCTTATGGGAGATGCAAGCGATAATATTCCTGGTGTAAAAGGAATAGGAGAAAAAACTGCGATTAAATTAATAAGAGAATATGATACTATAGAAAATTTATATGATCATATAGATGATATAGGAGGAAAATTAAAAGAAAAGTTAGTTGATGATAAAGAAAGTGCATTCTTCTCTAAAAAAATAGCAACTATATACTTAGATGTTCCTATAGAAGATAACTTAGAAGATATGAAATATACTAAAGAACGCACAGATGAATTAACAAATCTATTTGAAGAATTAGAATTCTATTCATTTATGAAAAAATTTGAAAAGAAAGAGATAGAAGTAAATATTAATTATAAAATATTAAATAATGTTAATGAAATAAATAAAGATAATATAATTAGTTATTATATAGAGTGTGATAAATTTAATTATCATTTTGGGAAAATAATCGGTATGGGATTATATGATAAAGAAAATTTATTCTTTGTAAAACCAGAAATGGTTAATGATGTGTTAAATTATATTAAAGATAGTGTAAAATATACATTTGATTTAAAAAAGAATAATTGTCTTGTAGGAAATATTATTACTAATACAATATATGACCATTTAATAGTAGCAGATTTATTAAATTATAATTATAGAGAAGATTTAAGTATATTAATGAAAAATGATGGAATTAATATAGATGAATTATATGACTTTTATAAAAAAGGTGGTAATTTAGAATATAATGTAGTTAGAAAAGCTAAATATATTAATGATATAAGAGATGAATATATAAAAAAATTAAAATTGGAGGATATGTATGAATTATTCACCAATGTTGAAATGCCACTTATAAACGTATTAACTAGAATGGAATTAAACGGTATAATATGTGATAAAAGTATATTAGATAAAATGAGTACTGAATTATCAAGTAAAATTGATTTATTAACACAAGATATTTATAATTTAGCAGGTGAAGAATTTAATATATCAAGTTCTAAACAATTAGGAACTATATTATTTGAAAAATTGGGATTGAAACATGCTAAAAAAACAAAAACAGGTTATTCTACTGATAGTAAAGTTTTAGAAAAAATAATAAATGACCATCCTATAGTACCTTTAATACAAGAATATAGAAATCTTACTAAACTGCAAGGAACTTATGTAGAAGGTTTAAAAAATTATATAATGGAAGATGGTAAAATACATACTATTTATAAACAAACTTTAACTAGAACCGGAAGGCTATCTAGTACAGAGCCTAATTTGCAAAATTTGCCTGCAAAAGATGAATTAGGTAGACTTATAAGAAAGGCATTTTTACCAGAAAATGATATGTTTTTAAGTGCTGATTATAGTCAAATAGAATTAAGAATATTAGCACACATAAGTGATTCAGAAGAATTAATAAATGCCTTTGTAAATGGTGAAGATATTCACACATTTGTAGCGAGTGATATATTTGGAGTACCAAAAGAAGATGTTACAAAGATAATGAGACATACAGCAAAAGCAGTAATATTTGGAATAGTTTACGGTATTAGTGGATTTGGTTTAGGTGAAAATATAGGTTTAAGTATTGTTGATGCTAAAAAATTTATAGATAAATATTATGAATTATATCCAGGTGTAAAAAATTATATGGAAAATATTGTTAAAGAAGCAAAAGAAGATGGAAGTGTAAGAACTTTATTTAAAAGGAAAAGAGTTATCGAAGAATTAAATAATCCTAATTATATGGTTCGTATGAGTGGCGAAAGAATAGCTCTTAATACTCCTATACAAGGCACTAGTGCTGATATAATAAAAATGGCTATGGTACGTATTGATAGCGAAATTATAAAACGTAATTTAAAAAGTAAAATGCTATTACAAATACATGATGAATTAGTATTTGATGTTGTTAAATCAGAACAAAAAGAATTAGAAGAATTAGTATCTGATATAATGAAAAATGTAGTAAAATTAAAAGTACCTCTAGACGTAAGCCATGATTATGGTACAGACCTTTATGAAACAAAATAAAAATTATTTAATTTTAATATTTAAAAATCGTTCTAAACGATACATATTCAGAACATTTATTATTTATGTTCTGATTTTTTTAATATAAGTATGCAATAAATAATAATGTAAAAATTTATTTATTTTAGGAATATGTGATATAATGGTTATTATATTTTTTATTAAAAACCACTTTTAACTTTAATTTTATAAACAATAAACATTTGATATGAAATACTTGTGTTATTATTATATTTGTTTTATACTTTTATTGAGTATAGAAAGTAGGTATTATATATATGTCTAAAAAACAAAAAATAATGGTTAGTATAACAGGAATATTTTTAGTACTACTTATATTAGTAGGTCTAACTTATGCTTATTTTTTAACTAAAATAACTGGAAATACTAATACCAAATCAATAAGTGTAACAACAGCAAACCTTGTATTAAAGTATGGGGAAGAAACACAAGATATAATAACAAAAGAAGCATTAATGCCAGGAGAAACAGCGGCAGTAAAAGTATTTAGTGCAACCAATGAAGGAAATAGTACAGTAACATATGGAGCATCGCTTGAAAATATTACTTATACTAATTTAGAAAATAATACAACAATTGATAGTTTAGATAGACAAGAAGATTTAGTATATACATTAGAATGTAAGCAATATTTAAAAACAGGTTTTTCACTTGAAGTAGATGAAAATGGTACTGCAAAAATAACTGGTACTGAAGATGGTACATGTAATGGAAAGACAGAAACTATATTTCCAACAAAAACAAATTTTTCATTAATGACAACAAATATAATAGATGTAGATCATACACAAGTATATACTTTAACAATAGTATATAAAAATGCTGAAGTAGATCAAAGTGATGACATGAATAAAAAGTTTGAAGGAAAAGTAAATATAGTTGATTTAAGAACTAAAAGTGATGAAATAAATCCGTATAGTTCAAATAAAAATGCACTTAATTATCAAATAATAAATAATGCAATTTTACAAAATGGAAGTACTATATTTAGTGAAATTCCTAGAACAAAACCTGCAAAGGAAATAAATGATGAAAATGAAAGAATATTATCAGTTACAGAAGATGACTATGGAACAAGTTATTATTATAGGGGAAATGTAACAGATAATTATGTTAGCTTTGCTGATATGTGTTGGAGAATTGTTAGGATTGAAGGAGATGGAAGTGTTAAATTAATTCTTGCTTCAGAATTAGAATGTAATGATAAAAATACAACTGGTGAAACTGGTTATGCAACGAATGGTGCTGTTGGAATACAGGGTACAAAAATAAGAAGTGATTATGGTTATAAAACTGTTGATTCTAATAATATAAGTGATTATATAAATAGTTCGAATGGAGTTCGAACAAAATTAAATGAATGGATTGAAAGGAAAATTACAAAAGATACAGATAAAAATTTACTTAAACTTGAAGAATGGTGTATAGGTGATTTACATACTGCTTATGATTATGATACATATGAATTAAAGAGCAAAACTGCATCAGAGTTAATAACGTCGGGGATTTCTTTTAGATATAGTGCTGGGAAAAGAATTTATCAAACACAAATACCTACTTATAAATGTGATGGAAATAGATTGATTACAGGAGAAATTGATACAAATATAGTTGGCTTGTTAACAGTTGATGAAATTGCTTTTGCAGGTGGTAAAATTGGTATTGATAATTCTAATTATTATATAAATAAGAATGCTGCTGTTAATGTGTGGTGGGTAATTTCTCCAAGCTTTTATGTTAGTGATTTTGATTCTTTTTTCAATGTTTTAAATACTGGACTTTTACGTGAAAATAATATAATTAATGATATTCGTACAATTAGACCTGTTATTTCTCTTAAATCAAATGTTGAAGTTTTTAGTGGCATTGGAACTTTAAATGAACCTTATGTTATTAAGTCAAGTTAGAAAGTAGAGATACTTTCTTATTATATATAATTTTTGATAGAAAGCACTTGTATTAATATATTTATATATGTTATACTTTGCTTAGGATATGAGGAGGTATTGGTTGTGAATAAGAATGATGATGATTTAAAATTTTATGGATTAATAATACTAATAATTATAGTTGCAATAATACTCTATTTTGTTACTAAAATAATGTGATGATTTTGTTTGATACTATTATATAAAAATGGTAGAATATATTTAGAAATGAGTGATATATATGAATCAAATAAAATTAAAAAGAATAGGTAGTCAAATTGTTAAAGAAGTAAGTGAAATACTTAATAATGAAGCAAGAGATAGATTAATGCATACAATAACAATTACTGGTTGTGATGTATCAAGTGATTTAAGTTATGCTAAAATATATTTTACATGTATGTTAGATATAGACAAAAAAGAAATTGAACGTGAAATGGAAGAAGCAAGTGGATATATAAGACATGAACTTGCAAATAGAATTGATATAAGACATACACCTAAATTAGTATTTAAATTTGATGAATCTATAGAGTATGGTAATCATATAGATAAAATAATTGATGAGATACATGGAGAGATAAATGAATGATATTATTGATGTTATAAGAAATAAAGATAATTTTGTTATAACAGCACATCATCATCCTGATGGAGATGCAATTGGAAGTACTTTAGGATTATATTTAGCTTTAAAAAAAATTGGTAAGAATGTTGATGTAATTGTAGATGAAACTCCTAAAACATTTAACTATTTAGTTGGATTTGATGAGATAAAAAAAGATAGTGATAAAGAATATGATGTTGGTTTTATATTAGATAATGCTGAGATAGGTAGAATAAATAAACCTAGTTTAGTTGATAAAATGAAAATGAAAGTAGTAATTGACCATCATATTAGTAATACACTTTATGGTGATATAAATTATGTTGAAACTTTATCTAGTTGTAGTATGATTATATATAAATTAATTAATGAACTTGGTATAGAAATAGATGGTGATATTGCAAGTGCTATTTATACTGGTATTATTACTGATACTGGATGTTATAGAAATAAAAATGTTTATAGTGATACATTTATGATATCAAGTGAATTATCTAAAATTATAGATGTTAGTAGTGTTATTAAAAATGCTGTCGGTACTATAAATATGTCCGAATTTAAATTAAGAAAAATTGGTGTAGATAACTTAGAATTTTATATGAATGATAGAATTGCGGTTACATACGTTACTTTGGATGATGTAATTAAGTGTAGTGCAACTAAAGATGAATGTAGTAGTTTAGTTAATATCGCTAGAGAAATAAAAGATGTTGAAGTTTCTGTTTTAATTAGATATTTTGATGATGAGATAAGAGTTTCACTTAGAAGTAATAATATAGATGTTAATAAAGTAGCAGAGAAATTTGGATGCGGTGGACATAAATATGCTGCTGGAATATCTTTTAAAACTGTAGTTAATAGTGATGATGTGAAAGTAAAAATAATAAAAGAATTAGAGAGTGCTATAAATGAATGGGATAATAGTTGTAAATAAGGAAAATGGCTATACTTCACGTGATGTAGTTAATATTATTTCTAAAATAATGTGTACTAAAAAGGTGGGACATACTGGAACACTGGACCCTATAGCAGAAGGAGTACTTGTAGTTTGTGTAGGTAAGTGTACTAAATTATGTGATTATTTTACAAGTAGTTATAAAGAATATATTGCAGAATTTAAATTAGGTTATGAGACTGATACGTTAGATTATACTGGTAATGTTATTAATACATCTGATAAAAATGTTAGTAAAGACGATATTATAAATGTAATAAATAGTTTTATTGGAGAATATAATCAAGAAGTTCCATTATATAGTGCTGTTAAAATTAATGGGAAAAAGTTGTATGAATATGCTAGAAATAATATTAAAGTAAATTTACCTAGTAGAATTGTTAACATAAAAAATATAGAAATATTAGAGATTAATGATGTTATTAAAATAAAATGTCTTGTAAGTAAAGGAACATATATTAGAAGTTTAATACGAGATATAGGATATAAATTGGGGACATATGCTACGATGACTAAGTTAGTTAGAACTAAACAAGGTGATTTTAATATAGAAAATAGTTATAGTTTAGAAGATATTAAAAATAATAATTATAAATTATATAGTCTAGAAGAAATATTTAAAGAATATCCTAGAATAGAATTAAATAATGATGAATATAAAAAAGTATCTAATGGAGTTATATTAGATAATATATATAATAGTCCTTATGTGTTATTTTATTATGATAATAAATTAATTAGTTTATATAAAGAGTATGAAAAAAGTAAGTTAAAACCATTTATTATGATTTAGAACTTACTTTTTTTAATGAGTAGATTATTGTCATTAGTAAAGTACCAATTATAACTATTATAAAATTACTTGTTAAATGAGTTATAATTGTTTCAAATTTTATTTCATTAAATACATCATTTATAGATATATAACATAGAGTATCTAATGCAAATGGGATAAACATTGCTAAACAGAATGCTATAAATTTCTTTGTATATGGTTCCATTGCTTCATATAATATTAATATTAATGTATGACTAAAATAGAACAATAATGTAAATGATATAACATTTAATATATTTGGATAATAGAATGTATTAGTTCCAACCATAAAATGATTTGGAGTGAATACTGTTTTTAATGCCATATCTACTTCTCTAGTACTATAATTACCAGGGACACTATTTAAAATACTTATACATAATATAAATAAAATAAATAATATAGTAGTTTTTATAATTGTTTTATGGGTTTCTTTAAAACCTATTATGTTATATATTAATATAATAAATAGAAACGTAAATGGATATATTATATTAGAAATACTTACTTCTAATACATTATTTGGTTCTATAAATATATTTTTATATCTAAATATACCACATATTAAAATAAATAATATTAATAAGTATGTGATAAATGTACTTTTTTTTATACCCTTTTTATTCATACTATCACCTATAATAAAATATTAACATAATATAATAATTTAGTCTAGTAAAATAAAATATTTTTTGATATTATATAGTTGTTTTGGAAGTGATGTTATTTGAAGAAAGTTATTATTATAAAGTATGGAGAATTGTCTACTAAGAAAGATAATATTAATTATTTTTTATCTTGTTTAAAAGATAATATACGTAATAGTATTGGTAATGATGATAATATTATATTTGATAAAGGTAGAATGTATATATATTCTAGTGATGATAAATATTTGGATATTATTAATAAGTTAAAATATATATTTGGTATACATGAAATTAATTTAGGATATGAATTAGATACTAATGATATTAATATTATAGAAGATAGTTTAAAAGATTTAATTAAAGATAAAGATTTTAAAACATTTAAGGTTGAAACTAAGAGAAGTTATAAGAATTATGATATGACTAGTATGGAAGTATCAAAATATTTAGGTGGTGTTGTTTTAAAAACTTTAAAAAATGTTAGTGTTAATGTTCATAATCCTATGTGTTTGATAAATATTGAAATTAGAAAAGATAAATCTTATATATATTTTGAAAAAGAAGTAGGAATAGGTGGATATCCAGTTGGTACGCTTGGTAAAGGAATGTTGATGCTTAGCGGAGGAATAGATAGTCCTGTTGCAGGTTATTTAGCACTTAAACGTGGAGTTAGAGTAGAGGGAGTTTATTTTGAAAGTCCTCCTCATACAAGTGAAGCTGCTAAAAATAAGGTTATGGAATTAAGTAGAATACTTACTAATTATAGTGGTTATATGAAATTACATATTATTAATTTTACTGAAATACAAGAAGAAATATATAAGAATATACCTCATGAATATTTAATAACTATTATGAGAAGAATGATGTATAGAATAAGCGAAAGATTAGCAAAGAAAAATAATTGTAAAGTAATTGTTAATGGAGAGTCAATTGGACAAGTTGCTAGTCAAACTTTGACAAGTATGAGTGTAATAAATAATGTTACGAACATGCCTGTTATAAGACCAGTTGCTTGTTTAGATAAATTAGAAATAATAGATATTGCTAAGAAAATAAATACGTATGAAACAAGTATATTACCTTATGAAGATTGTTGTACTATATTTGTTCCCGAACATCCAGTTATAAATCCTATATTAGATAAATGTTTAGAATATGAAAGATTAATAAACGTTGATGAATTAGTAAATAGAGCTGTTAAAAATGTTGAAACTATAAAGATAGAAAATAAAAAAGAAGAATTTAATGATGTATTATAAGAGTTAAAATCACCATAATAATAATGGTGATTTTATGGATTTAAATAGAAAAATAAAAAGTGATTATGTTAGATTAAATAATAATATAAAAAATAATAATATCGTTAGTGTATATGATACTGATTTTAAAAGTAAAAAAGTTAATAAAGATGGATTTAATGAGGTAACTAAATTAAAAAGAGTTAAGTGAAATTATTTATTTAATTATCACTTTTTATTTTTTAATAAATTTGCTACAATATATTTAGTTAAGTAGGTGTAATATGAAAGATATAAAGGGTTTAACTAATATAGAAGTTAAAGACAGAATAGATAAGAATTTAGTAAATTATATAGATGAGCCTAAAACTAAGACTATTAAAGAAATTGTACGTTCTAATGTATTTACTTATTTTAATTTTTTAAATATATTACTTGGAAGTTTAGTAATTATAAGTGGTATAATTTCTGGAAGATTACTTTATTCTCTTAAAAATTGTTTGTTTGTTGGAGTTATATTTACTAATACTATTATTAGTATAGTTGAAGAAATACTTGCTAAGAAGACAATTGATAAATTGAATGTTATTACAGATACTAAGATTAAGACTATTAGGGAAGGTAATGAAGTATTAGTAAGTAGAGAAGAACTTGTATTAGATGATGTTTGTGTATATGAAATTGGTAATCAAGTTGTAACTGATTCAGTTTTGTTAGATGGTGTTGTTGAAGTAAACGAAAGTTTTATTACTGGAGAAGAAAAAGTAATTACTAAGAAGAAGGGTGATGAATTAATAAGTGGTTCTTTTATTGTAAGTGGTAAAGGAATAGTTAAAGTTATTCATATTGGTAAAGATAATTATATATCTAAAATAAGTAGTGAAGCTAAGTATGTAAAGGCTACTAATTCAATAATATATAACTCATTTGATAAAATGTTAAAAGTATTAAGTATGTTATTGATACCTATTGGAATATTATTCTTTACTAATCAATTATTTGCTACTGGCAGTAATGTACCGGAAGCTATTATGAGTACTGTTAGTGCGTTGATTGGAATGATACCAGAAGGTCTAGTACTTTTGACTTCTTCTGCTATGGCTGTTAGTGTTATAAGACTTAGAAGATATAATGTTTTAGTACAAGATTTGTATTCTATAGAAAATTTAGCAAGAGTTGATGTGATTTGTTTAGATAAAACAGGTACTATTACAGAAGGAATAATGGAAGTTAAAGATATAATTCCATATAAAAACAATGATGTAGAAAATATAAAAGAAATTCTTTCTAATTATGTCAATGCGTTAGATGATCCATCTCCAACTTTTAAATCAATTGAAAACTATTTAGAAGATAAGAGTGATTATGAAATTATAGAAGCTTTACCTTTTTCTAGTATTAGAAAATATAGTGGTGTTAAATTTAAGGAAGGTACTTATTTTTTAGGAAGTCCTGAAAATTTAAGTAAAGAAAAATTTGAATTGTTAGAACAATATCAAAATGATTATAGGGTATTATTACTATGCAAAGGTAAAACATTAGAAAATATAGATAATGTTGTTCCAATGGGATTTATACTTATACAGGATAAAATTAAAGAAAATGCTAATGTTACTTTGAATTATTTTAAAGAACAGGGTGTAGATATTAAAATAATTAGTGGAGATAATCCTATTACTGTATCTAAAATTGCTAGTCGTGCTGGAATAGAAGAAATAAAATCGATTGATATGTCTAAAGTAGATGATAGTGAAATTGAAGATATTATAAAAGAATATAATATACTTGGTAGAGTAAAACCAGATCAAAAGAAAAAAATAATAGAATGTTTACAAAAAAATAAACACTTTGTTGCAATGACTGGTGATGGAGTAAATGACTGTTTAGCACTTAAAACTGCAGATTGTTCTATTGCAATGGCAAATGGTAGTGAAGCAGCAAAAAACGTTAGTCAATTTGTACTTTTAGATTCTAAAATAGATAATCTACCTAAAATATTAAAAGAAGGAAGAAGAAGCATAAATAATATAGAAAGAAGTTCATCATTGTTATTAAGTAAAACAATATTTACAATATTACTTATACTTGCGTGTGTCTATTTAAGTACAGAATATTTCTTTATACCAATACATTTAACTTTAATTACATTTTTTACAATTGGTGTTCCTTCATTTATACTAGCTCTTGAACCTAATAATGAACTAGTAAAAGGTAATTTTTTATTAAAAGTATTTATGAAAAGTATACCTAGTGCATTTACAGTAGTATTTAATGTAATAATAATAAAATTATTTGAAATGCATTTTAATTTAGACCCTGATTTATGTAGTACATTAACAGTATTTTTAACTGCAACTACAGGATTTATATTCTTAAACAATATATGTAAACCATACAATTTGTTAAGAGGATGTTTAATGGCGTTTTTACTAATAGCATTTGGATATTGTGCTATATATCAATATAGTTTCTTCAATATTAGTTATGTGAATAAAGATACAATATTAATATTTATAGTATTATTTATATGTAGTATGTACATATTTGATAAATTAAAAGAATTAACAAATTATATATTAAAGAAAACAAATAATATATAAAAGTGGAGGATAATATGATAGATTATAAAATAGATGAGATGAAAAAAATATTAAGTGAAAGAATTATTGATAGATTATATTATTTAAATAATAAAAAAGTAGTTTATCAAAAAAAAGAAGATGATACTAGAATTCAAGAGATAGAATTAGATATAAGTATATTGAGAAGTGAGTTAGAAAATATAAATTTATTAAGTAATTCTAACTTTCTAGAATTTTTAAAACGTATGGAATTAAATAACAGTATATACAATACTTTAAATGAAGAAGATAAATTAAACGTGTATAACATATTAAAAGAATTTGATAGCTTTTGTAAATTGGATGGATATAATAGTATTGCAGATATAAAAAATAAAGATAAAGATATAAGTGATAAAATGTTATATGCTAATAAAGCTTATGAAAGAATATGTTCTGATATGAATATAATTAATAGTAAAGAATTTATGATGCTTGAAAATGCTGTACAAACAAACAAAATTTTAAATATAAAATATATGGATAATGAAGATGTAAAAAAAATGTTTAAAAGTGATTTGGATAATATTTTAAAAGAAATGAAAAGAAGAAGTAGTAGAGAAAGAATATTAGAATTACAAGAAAATTTATATAATGATATAAAAAAACATGTAAGATTTATGATAGCATTATTTTTAGAACAACAAAATGTTAAATATAATATGAATGATAGTATTGAAGATTTATTTAGTAAAGTTAATGAAGTTTATATAAGTCGTATGAAAGAAATGGATTCTACCAAAAGAACTTATTCTAGCTTAATTTTGAGTGTTAATGAAATGGAAAGTAGAAAAATTAAAGTATTAAATAAAGTTTCAAGTGAATTTGTTAATTCTTTAAAAGATAATAATATAGATTTATTTCAGTATAGTGCAGAAGATTTTATTGATGGAGTTAGTGAATCTAATTTGTTTGAAGAAATTAATAATAGAAAACGTATTAGTAAATAGGAGGTTTTTATGATAAAAACAAAAAAGAATGGAGAATTAATTATAATATCTGGTACTACTTGTGCTGGAAAAGGTACGGTAATTAGTAAATTATTAAGTGAAAGTAATGATTTATGTTTAGCTACTTCATATACGTCTAGACCTATTAGACCTAAAGAGGTAGATGGTGTTGATTATTACTTTGTAAGTAGAGAAGAATTTGAAAGAAAAATAAAAAATGATGATTTCTTAGAATATGCTTGTGTTAGATATGGAGAGTATTTTGGTACTCCTAAAAAAGAAGTTATTGATTTATTAAATAGTGGTAAAGATGTAATACTTGAAATTGATGTACAAGGTGCACAATTAATAAAAGAAAAGTTTCCAAATACATTATTAATATTTATATTAGCTCCTTCTATGGAAGAAGTTAAGAAGAGAATATTAAAAAGAAAAACTGAAACTCAGGAACAAATAATTGATAGATTTAAAACTGCTTATAAAGAAATAAATGAAGTTAATAAATATAATTATGTTGTTATTAATGATGATATTGATAAATGTGTGGAAAAAGTTAAATCTATTATAATATCTAATAAGTGTAGAGTAGATAGGATAGAGGAACTTAGCGTAGAAAATGAAGAAGAATTTATGCATGAATTATTAATGGATAAAGACTTTATTAATTTAAGTATTGATTATGGAGAATAGTATGTTAGGATTAGCATTGGAAGGTGGAGGTGCAAAAGGTTCTTATGAAATAGGAACTTATGTTGCTTTATGTAAATTAGGTTATAAATTTGATGCTGTTGCTGGTACTTCAATTGGTTCTCTTAATGCTGCATTAATTGCACAAAAAAATATAAAACTTGCAAAGAAATTATGGCTAAATGCTGATAGTGAAATGATTGGCATTAATAAAAAAATAGTAGAATTGCATAAAAATTTTAAATTAGATAAAGATAGTATAAAGCTATCAATTAATGAAATAAATAAATTAATAAAGAATAAAGGGTTAGATGTTACTAATTATAAAAATGTATTAGATAATTATATTAATGAAGAAATAATTAGAAAAAGTAATATTAATTATGGTTTAGTAACTGTTAGATTAAAAGATTTAAAACCTTTAGAGTTAACTATAGATGAAATAGAAAAAGGAAAATTATCTGATTATATAATGGCTTCAAGCTATTTACCTGTATTTAAAATGGAAAAAATAATTGATGATTCTTATTATTTGGATGGTGGTGTTTCAAATAATTTACCTATTTCACTTTTAGAAAGAATGGGTTGTAATAGAGTTATAGCAGTTAAGATAAATGGAATAGGTGTTAGTAAAAAGAAACTTATTAGTAAAACAAAAGTAATAGAATTAGCACCAACTAAAGATACTGGTCCAGTAATATTTTTTGATAATAAAGATATTAGAAATAATTATTATATGGGTTATTATGATACATTACTACATTTTAATAAATTAGATGGATGTAAATATTATTTTAAAAAATTTCATATGTATAAATTTATATCTAGAAAAGTAAATAATAATTTATTAAATCTTGTTAAATTAAAATTTAGAACTCCTGATATTAAAGAACTTATTATTAAAAGTATAGAGGATATTTTAGAAGAAAATAAAGTTGATTATTATAAGGTATATAGTGTACTCAGTATAATTAAATATATTAAGAAAAATAATTATAAATCAAAACATAAAGTAGTTACTGATTTTGTTTATGGGTTGAAAATGTTGTGATTTTCAATATAAATTGTTAATATAAATGATATATTGATTACTGTTAAGGTTGAACTTTATATTATTCTCATAAATAAAAACGTTGAAAGAAATAGTTTACATTATTTCTTTTTTTTGCTATAATTCTAATTAGAATAGAGAGGTTGTTTATTATGGATACTATGATAAAAGAAATTAATGATAATTTAAAAACTATATTAGATACTATTAGAGAGAATAGAGATAATTCAATAAGTACATTAGATAATATACAAAATCAAATGGATAAAAAAGTCGAAGAAGCGAAGAAATATAAAATACAAGTTGATAGTGCTAAAGATAGAATTAGAGATTTAGAGAACGAAAATAAATCATTAGAAGTTTCTTTAAAAGAATTAAATGATAAATATGGTAAAATGAACTTAGTATCTATAATTGAGGCTGGAAATAGAGAAATAAAAACTAAAATGAATGACAACCTTAGAGATATTAATAAAGAAAAAGAGCATATACAAGAATTAACTAATAAAGCAAGAACAATAAAAGATTTATTAATTAATTTAAAAAAAGATAAAAGTGTTAAAGAAGAAAAATTAGAAAATATTAAAGTTATATATGAATATTATAATGATAGAATAAATGATATAGTTGAATATGCTTATCAACATTCTAATAATTTACAAGATTATAAAAGAGAAGTTGTTAAAGAAAATGATGTTAATTTAGATGATGTAGAAGAAATTAAAAATATTGATTTAGATAATACTATGGTATTTGATGAAATTGCTAATATTGATGAGAATAAGAATTTTAAAGATGAAATGTCTTTTATAAATGATGAAATAAATGATAATATTGTTGAAGAAAAAAATAACAGTGTTATAAATAATATAAAAGATGTTCCTCAAAATGAAGAAGTTCATGATGAAGTTTCTTTAGAAAAAGATAAAAATGTTAGTGATGAAGAAAATGTAGTTGATAAAGATAAAGAAGACATAAAGAATGATGATGTAGATTTTGATAAACAGTATAATGATATTTTTAGTGAACCAATAAATTATAATTTAGAAAAAGAGAATGATGGTTCTAAAGAAGATGTAGAGTTAGAAAATAGTATACAAGATGATATTGTAGATAATAGTGAAAATAATAAACCTGAAGAATCAACAATAGAAAACAATGAAGTTAAGGAACATAAAGAACCTAATTTAGATTTAGGGAAAAATGAAGAACATAAAGAATTAAATTTAGATAAAAAGAATAATACTATAGAAGATTTATTAAGTAGAGATAATAATATATTTGAAGAAAAAGAAGAAGATAATGTAGAAAACGATGAAAGAATAAATAAAATAAATGATTTATTTTCTTCAATTAATACTGTTCCCGTAAGTGCTCCAAAAGTACCGATTAAACCACAAGTTATTACTGGTGTAGAAGAAAAAATAGATAATGCATATAAAGATATATTTGGAGAAGAAATAAGTGAGAAAGATTTAAATAAAAAAGAACCTACTTTAACTGATATATTTGGTAATCCAATTAAAAATGAAGATTTAAGTGAAAGTGTTAAGATTAGTAAAAAATTGGAAGACTTATTTAGTGAAAATGGTATAGATTTTAATAAATTTAGAGAAGATGAAAAAACTTATTTAAAACAAATATATGATGAAGATAAATTTAAAAATATATTAGAAACATTAAAAAGAAATAAAATAAATTTAGATAATGTTTATCATGCATTTAATATATTTGGAGAAATGAGTGCTAATGAATTAGAAAATATAATTAGTAAACTAATTAATGTTGGACAAAGTGTTGAGGCAATAGGATTAGTATTAGAAAAATTACCTAAAGTTAAAAAATATAATTTAGATGGTGCTATTAATAGTTATGGAGATTATGTAAAAGATATAGATATAACAGAATTAATTATGAAAGCAAAAGAATTATATAAAAATGGAGGTAATGTATAATGGAATATTTATTTGATTTAGGATTTAGTTTAGAAGATATAAATAACATAAAAAATAAATATGATAAAAATATTATAGAGAAAATTGAATTTTTTCCTAGGTTAGTTAGTGCTAATTATGAATATTTAAAGAGTTATGGTATAAAAAATATAAAAGATTGTTTTATAAATCATATAAAAATGTTTTATATGAATCCAGATAAATTTAGAAATATATTTAATAAATATGATAGAAGTGATTTAATTAGATGTATTGAAAAGAATGATATGGTATTAGAAAAACTGTAAATAAATGTTATTTTGTGTATAACATTTATTTTTTTGTCGAAAAATGTTATTTGTGTGTTATAATTATTATGAATGATAATATGTTATAGAGTAGTGAGGTGTTAACATGAAATTAATTAAAAATATTTTGTTTGTTATTTTTATTAGTTTTATGTTTGTTTTGAGTGTTAATGCGGAAACAGGATATACAACTGATAAAACTGGATTAAGTTTGAGAAATAGACCTAGTACAGCTAGTAAAGATTATATTATTACTACTATTCCTTATAATGATTATTTTTATATAAGTAATATGAATGCTGCAACTGGCGGTGGATGTAGAAAAGGATGGTATTATGTTTATTATAAGGGTAATTATGGATATGTTTGTTCTGGTCTTGTTGGAATATTAGGTGAGGCAGATACTAGTTATGATAGACCTTGGACTAGCCCTAAAAAAGCTATTGTTGGTGGTGCTAAATTTATTAGTAACGGATATATTTCTAAGGGACAAAATACCAGTTATTTGAAAAAATATAATGTAAATCCTAATAGTTTTTATTCATTTTACACACATCAATATATGGCAAATTTGAGAGCTCCTGCTAGTGAAGCTAATACTACATATAAATCTTTGTATGATAATAATTTGTTGGGAAATAGTTATAACTTTTCTATTCCTGTTTATAATGATATGCCAGAACGAAATTATTCATATAATGGACTTTATCAAGTTGATATTCCTACAACAGATGAGACTGATGATAGTTTTGAAAATATGATAAGAGATTTTCCTGATAGTTATAAACCTGCGTTGAGATATATTCATAAATTACATAATAATTGGACATTTACACCGTTAAAAACTAATTTAAGTTTTAATGATGTGTTTGTTAATGAAAAATTGGTTTCAAGTATTGAAATAAGTGCTGGTGTTTGTGAACGTAATCCTTATACAGTGACAGAAACTGGTTGGTGTATAGGAAATGATGATGTTACAAAATTCTTCATTGATCCAAGAAATTTCTTAACGGAAAAATATGTGTTTATGTTTGAAAATTTAGGATATAGTGACCTTTACAATGAAGATGCAGTTTATGGTGTAATTAAAGATACATTTATGAAAGGAAATTCTGAAATCGATAATCAAAGTTATAAGAGTATATTTGTAGAAGCGGGTAAAACTGCTAGTGTGTCTCCTTTATATTTAGCTAGTTTAGCTAGACAGGAAAGTGGAACTGAAGTTACTAATACTACTAGTGGTGAGGAGTTTAGTTATGAAGGTTTTACTTATAAAGGACTTTATAATTTCTTTAATATAGGTGCTAGTAGTGGAGAATCTAATCCTGCTTTAGCTGGATTGGTTTATGCTAATGGTGGTAGAGGAGTTAATAATGTTGTTTCTCCTGATAATGGCGGTAATAATAATTCTGATAATAATGGTAATTCAGAAAATACAGATATAAATGTTTCAAATAATTTTATTGAAATGTTACAAGTTGGTAAAACTGGTGAATATTTAAGAGGATATGATTTAGGAACAACTGTAGAGAACATTAAAAATAAAGTTGGCAGTAGAGCAAATGTTATTATTAAAGATTCAAATGGTTATGAGAAAAATGGTAATGATCCTATTGGTACAGGTTATACAATTGAAATCAGTAATGGTAGAGCTAAACAATCTTATACATATGTAATGTATGGTGATTTGAATGGTGATGGAGAAATAAATTCTGCTGATTTATTAAAGATGAGACAATATTTATTAGGAAATAATAATTTAAGTGGTGCATTTTTAATTAGTGCATATTTGAATGGAGATAATGAAATAAATTCTGCTGATTTATTAAGAATAAGACAACATTTATTAGGTAGTGCTCCTATAGGACAATAGAAAGGGTATGTTATGAAAAAAATTAAATTAATTAGTTTAACATTATTAACTTTTATATTTGGTACTTTAAATGTTTTTGCGGCTGGAAGTGCAAGTTTAAGTGTTAATAAAGGAAGTATAGAAAATGGTAGTAGTGTTACTGCAAGTGTTACTGTAAAAAATACTGCTGCTTGGAATGTTACTATAACTAGTGCAGGTTCTACAAGTGGTTGTACACAAAAATTTGTTGGAGATTCCGGAACTGGTGAAAATACTAGCAAAACGTTTTCTGTTACTTGTAAATCTACAAGTACTGGTTTAATTAGTTTTACTATGAGTGGCGATATTACTAGTAGTGATGGTACAAATTCCAAAATTAGTGGGAGTAAACAAGTTACAGTTACAGTACCACGTGAAAAATCAAAAAATAATAAATTAAGTAGTTTAAGTGTTGAAGGATATGAAATAAGTCCTAAATTTGATGCTAGTATTAATGAGTATACTGTCACAGTTCCATCTACAGTAGAAAAAATTAATATAAGTGCAAAGAAAGCAGATGGATATGCTAAATTAGATGGTACAGGTGAGAAAACTGTAGAGGAAGGTACTAATACTTTTGAAATTGTTGTAACTAGTGAAACTGGAGTTGCTAATACTTATAAATTAATTGTAAATGTAGAAGATCAAAATCCTATTGAAGTAGATGTTGATGGAAAAAAATATACTGTTGTTAAACTTGCTAAAGATTTAGAAAAACCTGAGTTATTTGATGATACAATAATTAAAATAAATGACATTGATATTCCAGCTTTTACAAATGAAGTTAGTAAGTATACTTTAGTTGGATTAAAAGATGAAAGTGGTAAAATAAGTTTATTCGTTTATAAAGATGGAAAATATACTAAATTCAATGAATTTAAGAGTGATAGTTTATCTATTATATTTATGGATATGAAGAAAGTACCTAAAGGTTTTATAAAAACTAGTACTAAAATTAATGAACAAAGTGTTGTTGCTTATAAATTAAAAGGAGATAGAAAATTATTATTATATGGAATTAATTTAGCAACTGGTAAAGAAAATTACTATACTTATGATAGTAAAGAAAAAACTTTACAAATTTTTGATAAAGATAAATATGAAGATGATTTAAAAGATGAAGAAACTAATAAATATATGATTTATGGTTTGTCTGGTGGTATTTTATTACTATTTATCTTACTTGTTTTAGTAAGTAGTAAAAATAGAAAATTAAAAAAATTACTTAATTTGAAGGATAAAAAATAATATTTTTATTCTTTTTTTATATAGCATTTGTTGCTAATTAATATAGACAAACAATAGTACTTGTTATATAATTTTATTAACGAGGAATAGCATATGGAAATAATAAAATTTAAGAAAGATAAAAATAATATATATAAGATTTATTTTGATGATGGTAATATAATTTCTTTATATGATGATGTAATTGTTAAATATAATTTATTAGTAAATAAAGTTATGGATATAAATAAATTTAATGAAATAACTAGTTATAACGATTTTCTAGATGGTTATTATAAATCTATAAAGTTTATTAATAAGAAATTGAGAACTGAATTAGAAGTAGAGAAATATTTAAAAAAATTAGAAATAAAAAAAATTGATATAGATAAGATAATTAAATTATTATATAAAGATGGGTATTTGAATAAAGAAATATATTATAAAGCTTATATAAATGATAAGTATAATTTAAGTAGTGATGGTCCATTTAAAATAAAAAAAGATTTAATAAGTTTGGGATATAAAGAAGATGAATTTGATAAATATTTATTTAGTTTAGATTGGAGTAGCAAATTAGATAAAATTATAAATAAAAAGATTAAATTAAATCATAAGTTGAGTAATAATATGTTTAAAAACAAAGTATTAAATGATTTAATTAAAAATGGTTATGATAAGAAAGATATTGTTAATATATTAAATAGTATTAGTTTTGATAGTGATGTTGATTATTTGAAGAAAGAATTATATAAGATAAAGAATAAGTATAGCAATAAGTTTAGTGGTAATGAATTAGAATTTAAGATTATTAATTATTTATATAAAAAAGGATTTAATCTAGAAGATATTAAGAGGTGTATGAATGAAGACTAAGTATGAAAGAATGAGTAAAGAAGAGAAAAAAGAATTATATAATAAGTATAAAGCTGAAAAGAAGGATTTAGCTAAAAAGATGAATAATATGTTTATAGTAATTTATGTAGGTATATTTTATTCTATAATTGTTTTTATGTATGATTTCTTTTATAAGAATAGTAGAATTAATTATATTTTAGATATTGTTATATTTATATTTTGTTTATTAGCTTTTTTAAAAGTATTTAATATTAAGAAAGAATTATTAAATAATTATGCTTTAAAGTTAGATGATAAGAGGAAAAAAGAAGTTTTAAAAAAGTATAAAAAATAGTCTTTTTTTAACATATAAAAAAATGGTCCAGTGTTAGACCATTTTTCCTAAATTGAAATTTGAACCGCACCACTAGGGTGCGGCTTTTTGATATA
>URLV01000006.1 GCA_900548725.1 uncultured Mycoplasmatota bacterium | reverse complement strand
CCTATAAGTACCAAAACTGATAATATTTCAACTAACGTAAATCCTTTTTTATTCATATTACCATATCCTTACTATCTAAATTTTATAATAAAACTCAGCTTTTATCAAGAATATTTTACGCAAAAAAACATCATACTTTAACAGTTGAAGTTGTCAACAAAAAGTAGACACTAAAAAAGTATTATTTAAAACCTAGTTGGGTTCTGTACTCAACTGGGTTTTTATATTTTAGTGCAAAACTTGGTCGATAATTATTATTATCCCAAACAATATCATCAATAAATTCTTGAACTGTGTTATAATTATTTTTGTCAAAGTCAATATGCATTTCTTTTTTCATCCAGCCATTTTTAGATTCGATAACTGGATTATCCGTAGGTGTACCTGCTCTAGACATAGATCTGGTTTCTTTATAAGAATTAAACATATTGTTAAATGACACTGAGGAATAAACGACTCCTTGATCTGTGTGGACTATTGTTTCAAGGTTTCCGTATCCTCTTTTTATTTTGTTATATAGCATATTATTTAATGCCTCACGATGATTTAAAACACCATTGCCATGCATCGTTTCTCTAACATCGTGTCCAACAATTTCATTATTAAATACATCTAAATAAAATGTCCAATCATATGCTTTACCATTAAATCCAATTGTTGTTGTATCAGATACTATTATTTCAAATGGTCTTGATACATTCCAATTACCATTAACAATATTTTTGAATTTTATAGATTCTTCTCCAACTGGTTTGTATTTATAATGTTTAGCTTTTGATTTTATTTTTAATATTTTACAAACCTTATGTACTAGGTTATCTGATACTATCCAACCAGTATCTCGTTTTATAATTGCATTTATTCTATGATACCCATAACTTGGTTTTCTTTTATGTATATCTTTTATTAATTCACCTAAGTCTCTACGATTAATTTCATAATTGTTTAATATATTTTTATTCTTTAACCATTTATAATAACCACTTCTAGATACTTTTAATATTTCACATAAGGATTTGACATTATATTCTTTGCTTAATAATTCAATAATTTCGTATTTTGATTGTGTTATTTCATGAATTTTACATACGTACCATCTTCTTTCATTAGGAATCCTTTTTTTAACATTTCATTCTCGATTCTTAGTTTCATGTTTTCATATTCTAATTGTTCTTCTTTTGTAAGACTTTTCTTATTATAATATTTTGATAGTGGATTACCAGGTTTTCTTTTAGGCTTTAATCCTTCTAAACCAAATTCTTTGTATTCTTTTGCCCAGCGGATTATCATACTATTATTAATTGTTTTTTCTTTGCCAATTTCATGTGAACTCTTTTCCATTTTTAAATATGGCTTAATAATTTCATATTTTTCTTCTGCAGTCCATTGTTTAAATTTTTGACCTTTAGTAGCCATAATCTCATCTCCTTTATTAAATTATATCAAAAATAAAAGCATACACTTTTTTTGTGTACACTTTTATCTTACAACTTCACTTTAACAGTATTAATGTTTTCAGTCCTAGTAATTTTTTCATACCATAATTTATTATTAGTAATAAACAAAATAAATGTACCAAAAGAATATAACATATAAACTATAATAAATAATATTCCAATTAGATTCTGATTAACTATCAAAACTATACTTAATAAAGGTACTAAAAATATATAAATAAACATTAAATTAGTTCTAATTACAATTGGATATATTTTATTTATAGTACTACTTAATCTTAAATTAACAATTTTCTTACCTATTGTTCTCCCCTTAAATATAATAGGTACTAAAACAAACATTATATATATAATACAAAGTAATAATATAATAAATGTTTTTAAATTATATTCTTTACCATATAACATAGTTACTATAAGAACTATACCTAATATTAAACTTAAAAAGAATAAATCTATTATAAATGCTACTAATCTTCTTAAACCAGTTACCTTATTACTCATAATATATGACTTATCATCTATCTTTTCTCTAGATGGTAATATCTTTAAAAATGGTATTATTAAATAATATCCTACTATTCCACCTAATATATTAAACATTATATCATCTACATCAAACATTCTATAATTTCTAGGATATATATAGTATAATCCAGTAAGCTGAGTAACTTCAAAAAATAAACTTAATAAAAGCGAATATATAAAAGTCTTCTTTAAACTACATTTATAATAATATCTTAAATACATTCCAAATGGTATAGTCAATACTATATTAAATAATGGTTGATATATACTGGATTGTTTTAACATATTAATAAAACTGGATAAACTATTAAAAGAATATTTATTATCTTTAATAAAATCAAATACAAAATTAAATGGCCTTAATTGATAATGTGGTATAGTTAATTTACTTACATATTCTCTAGTAGGTAAAGGCAATATAACTAAAAAGTATGCACACATCAAATATAATATAAATGTATATATTATAAATGTTCTAAGTTTAGATATTGAACCATATTTATTATAATTTATTATCATAAATGGAAATGTTATTAATAAGGCTATAAAAGGAAATAAAAAAAACGCACTATATATAGAATTTAAATATGTTGTCATATTTTACCACCGAAATAATTATAATATATATTTTAAAATATATAAAGTATAAATTCATATAATTTTATAGAGGTTATATATGAGAGAGGCATTTAAAGATAATGAGGAATTCGAAAAATTTGTTAGCCAAGATTTTAACGATATCGCCAAATGGCTAAATTCTTTGAATGCCTATGAATTTACTCTTATTGCAACAGGAATTGGAATTATTATTGCAAAAGGTTTAACTATAAATCAACAAAATTCAGTTGGTAACTTTTTCGAACAAATTGGTCAAACTTTACTTACCATTAGTGCACAAAATCAAACAGTAAAACATGATAGAAGAAGAAAACCAGGTATTAAAAAAGGTATTGATAAATCATTAGAAGATGAAATTAAAGAATTAAAAGAAGAAGTCATACAGTTAAGAAAGGATTCTCTAAATAATAACAATACAGAAAGATTATAAAAAAAGACTAATCTTTAAAATCATATGTGCTATATTTTAAAGATTGATCTTTTTCTACTACATTATTTTTATCACTATCTTGTTTTATTTTTTTATTACTAGAATATACATCTATTCTAAGTATAAAACCAAGTATTATTAACAATATAAATATACATTTTTTATTTGTCATGTCATCCCTCTATTTTCTGATACTTTATAAGTATAACATACATATCATAAAAAAGTATACTTATTTTTTTATATTTTCCTGTTACTGTAAATATTATGTACAAAATTTGTATAATACTTTTTAATATTAAAAAAAACATTAATCTTATTTTGTGTTACATTCTTATAATTTATAACCATGCTTGTATTAAACCTTATCATTGTTTTATTATCAAAAAAAATACTAATGATAAATCTTTTAAATTAAACAATTTATGTGTATTTTTTAAAGCATCATATAATATGTTTACTAGCATCAAATTTATTCAAAAACATTTTAAACAATTCACCTTCAACCTCTAAAATAGAAAAAAATTATTTCTTGCATAATACATCATATCTTCACCATAATATTTTTTTATTATTTTTAAATCTGAATTCATACAAAAACTCCTTTGAAATATATATTAAATCAACAAAATTAATTTGTAAAGATAAAATTTTATACAAACAATTGTTTACACAAACAAATATTTGCTATATAATATATTTGGTGATGCAATATGGACATTAAAGAAAAGTTAACTATACTAGCAGACAGTGCTAAATATGATGCTTCTTGTTCATCTAGTGGAAGTATCAGAAAAAATGATAATGGCATTGGAAATGCAAATATCAGTGGAATATGCCATTCATTTTCTAGCGATGGAAGATGTATTTCATTGTTAAAAATACTGATGTCTAATTCATGTATATTTGATTGTAAATATTGTATTAATAGAAAATCTAATAATGTTAAAAGAGCAACTTTTACTCCAGAAGAAATATGTAGTATAACAATCAATTTTTATAGAAGAAATTATATTGAAGGTTTATTCTTATCAAGTGGAATAATAAAAAGTCCAGATTACACAATGGAATTATTAATCAAAACAATTAGTATGCTTAGAAATAAATATCACTTTTCTGGATATATTCATGCTAAAGCTATACCAGGTTCTAGTGATTATTTAATAAAAAAATTAGGATTATTAGTAGATAGAATGAGTTCTAATATAGAACTTCCAAGCAACAATTCTTTAAAACTTTTAGCTCCTAACAAAAATGGAGACAAAATAGAAAACATTATGAACCTTATAAAAAATAATAAAAGCAGAAAATTCGTTCCAGCAGGACAAAGTACTCAAATGATAATTGGTGCAACACAAGAAAGTGATTACGAAATAATGACCAGATCAGAAAATTTATATAAAAATCATAATTTAAAGAGAGTATTTTATTCTGCTTACATCCCAGTAAACAAAGATAAACTACTACCTACACTATCACTTCCTCCGCTTAAAAGAGAACATAGATTATATCAAGCAGATTGGTTGTTAAGATTTTATGGTTTCACAACAAATACACTTTTAGATAACGAACATAAAAACTTTAATATACTAGTAGATCCTAAAGCAAGTTGGGCTTTAAGTCACTTAGACTTATTTCCTAAAGAGATAAATACTTCATCATATTATGATTTACTAAAAATACCAGGAATTGGAATTAAATCAGCAAAAAGAATTATATTATCTAGAAAACACTTTAAAATAGAATTTAAAGATTTAAAAAATATGGGAGTTGTTGTGAAAAGAGCAAAATACTTTATCACATGTAATGGTAAATATTTTATAAATAAATCTTTGTTTAAAAAAAAATTTATAGAATCTAATTTAGTTTTAGAAGATAAAGAAATAACCAAACCAAGTATTACACAATTAAGTTTATTTAATGAATAATATATACATTTATAATAATTTTTATGAACTTTTAAAACTAATTAATATTCTTATAAAACATAATATAAAACCATACAACATAAAAGATGAAATGTATAATCCTACTCTATTTGATAATATAATAAAATTAGATTTAACAAATAACAAAGAAATAATTAATCATTATATTAAAACAATTAGTATCAATAATTTTAATATAATATACAAAGTATTTTTATCTAATGAAAATAACAAAGAATTAATTATATTTTACTATTATTTAAATTGTTTGAAGTATAAAGAAAATACTATGTATATGAGAAACTTAAAATGTGTTAATGAAGCTCTTAGAATAAATAAATATGTAGGATACGAAACACATAAATTAAAAGGATTTGTTAGATTTAAAGAATTAAATAATAAAGTATTATATACAGAAATAGAACCTACTAATAATTGTATTGGTTTACTTACTAATCATTTTAAGAAAAGACTTAAAAATGAATATTTTGTAATAGTAGATAATAAACGTAATTTAATAAGTATTTATGATAAGAAAGACGTTATAATAACTAATAAAGATAATATAAAAATAGATGAATTAAAATATAGTGATAAAGAATTAGAGATAGAAAATTTATGGACAACATTCTACAAAACTATTGGTATTAAAGAAAGAAAAAATGATAGATGTAGAATGAATTTTATGCCTAAAAAATATTGGAAATATATAATAGAAATGAGTGACGAAGTATGAAAAAAATAATATATGGAAATGAATTATATGAGAAAATGAATGAAGCGATTGTTCTTCTATGTAATACTGTAAAAATAACCCTAGGTCCTAAAGGAAACAATGTAATCATAGACCATTCTAGTTTTAGTCCATTCATAACTAACGATGGAGTTACAATTGCTGAAAACATAGAAAGTGAAGATGAAATAATTAATACAATATTAACATTAGCAAAAGAAGCTAGTATAAAAACAAATGATATAGTTGGAGATGGAACTACCACTACTCTAGTATTATTAGAAGGAATATTTAATGAAGGATTAAAATTAATTAAAGAAGGTTATAATCCAATTATTTTAAAAAAAGAATTAAATACTTATCTAGATAAATTAATTATTGAATTAGAAAATATTTCACATATTCCAACTAATAATGATTTATATAACGTCGCACAAACTAGCAGTAACGACAACTTAATTGCAAAAAACATATATGACGCTTACATAAAAACAAAAAACATAAATGCTATTAATATAAAAGAAATTGATTCTAATACATCACATATAGAATATTTAAATGGTTATAGATTTGAAACTGTATTAGCATCAAATTATTTCTTAAATGAACAAAATACTATTGAGTATAATAATCCAAACGTATTAATAATAAATAATAAACTAGAAAATATAGAAACAGTTGCCGAAATATTAAACGAAGTAATAAAAAATAATGAAAGTTTAATTATTATAAGTGATGACTATAATGATGACGTTGTTAATGACTTAGTATCACTCTATTTATCAAACGAGATAAAAATATGTCTTCTAAAAACTCCATCTTATGGACATAAAGCGCATGAAATACTAAAAGACATTAGCGTTATTACAAATTCGAACATAATAAAAACTGATTATATAACTTTAAACGATTTAGGCAAAGTAAATAATATTGTTATAAGTAATGAAGAAGTAATTATATCATTTGATTACAATGATAATATTAAAAAACTAATTAATGAAATAAAATCTAATAATGAAAATGAAATAGAAAAAAGTTTTAACGACTTACGTATCTCTATGCTATCAACCACAGTTGCTAACATTTTAGTAGGTGCAACCACAACTACTGAAAGAAGAGAATTAAAAATGAGATATATCGATGCATTACACGCAATAGATATTTCCACAAAAGGTATACTACCAGGTGCTGGCATTGCTCTACTTAAATTAAGAAGTAATATAAAATTAGAAAGTGATATTGATAAATTATTTTATAACGTACTATATTTACCATTTAAACAAATATTAATAAATTCTGGTCTAGATGATAAAGAAATTTATGATAATATTAAAAAGAATAATTTTAATAAATTATATAATATAAATAAATCAAATTATGAAAATATTAATGACACTTTAGTTATCGACCCTACATTTGTTGTTTTAAATGCATTAAAAAATGCAGTAAGTATATCAAGTATGTTACTCACTACATCACATTTAATAATTAATGAATACAAAAATAATTTAAACAAAATAAGTGACTACAATGAAATGTAGTTTTTTTTATAGTTCTTCTTTAACAATACTATAAACTATTAAATCTTCGATTTTTCCAGTTTTTTTATTAAAATGTCTTTTTCTAAGTGTTGCTTCTTTTGTCATACCAGCTTTTGCCATTACTCTCCCACTATTTGGATTACTTAAAATATGTCTAGCTTCTACTAATTCAATATTTGTTTCATTTAAGAAAAATTCTATAACTCTTCTTAACGCTTCGCTAGCATAACCATGTCTCCAATATTTAGAACCATAACAATATCCTATTTCACAAGTTCTATTTCTCTCACTATATTTTACAGCAGCTATATTACCTATTATTTCATGAGTATCCTTTAACTCTACAACCCAATTATAGTGTCCATTTTCGTATTCCTTTATCCAGTAAGTAATAATTGCTTTAGTAACTTCAACATTTTTATGTACATCCCAATCAAGCATTTCACTCGATTTGGGATCACTTGCCCAATTATTAAACATATCTTCTGCATCTTCTAACTTTATTTTTCTTAATAATAATCTTTCTGTCTCTAATTCTTTCATTATTATTCCTCCATCAAACTTAACTTTATTTTATATCAAATCATCATTTTCAAATTTATTAACAACATTATTAAATAAATTCATATCAAATTGCATTTCTATAATATTTTATCATCATTCTTTTATCTAGTAAACGTTAATATAAATTATATGTTGCAAACAAACGCAAAAAAAAAATAAAAATTGCGTTCGTACGCAACTTTATTATATTCATACTTTCATAGTATTTTTAAGTCTTCTAATTACTTTCTTTTCTATTCTAGATATATATGACTGACTAATTCCTAACATATTAGCAACTTCTTTTTGAGTATATTCTTCAGTATTATTTAGACCATATCTTAATTTCATAATATGTCTTTCTCTATCATTTAAACTATTAAGTTCATTTTCTAACATTTTTTTATCTACTTTACTTTCAAATTCTTTATAAACTATATCTTCATCAGTACCTAGTATATCTTCTAAATGTAATTCATTCCCTTCAGCATCATAATTTAAAGCATCTTCAAAACTGATTTCACTTTTTCTTCTTTTATTTTTTCTTAAGAACATCAATATTTCATTAGCAATACATCTAGAACAATAAGTAGCAAGTTTTATATTTTTATCCATTTTATAAGTATTTATACCTTTTATTAATCCAATAGAACCTATACTAACTAAATCTTCTAAATCATAACCAGTATTTTCATATTTCTTAGCTAAAAAAACTACTAATCTAATATTATGTTCAATTAATTTATTCCTAGCTTCCATATCTCCATTACCAGCAAGTATTAAATATTTAGTTTCTTCTTCACTACTAAGTGGTGGAGGAAGAATATCAGTACTTCCTAAAAACAAACATATATTATCTTTATAAAATAATTTAATAATTAACTTCATTAATCTCTTCATATTTCAAATATCCTTTCATTTAATATACAATCGTACTTTAAATTTTCACTTATACCTATCAAACACTTATCATATTTCTTATTATCTATTAATATATATTCAGGTATAGTACATTTTAACAATCCATTATTATTTAAAGAACTAAATGGAACATATAATATCTTCCTATTTTTCAAATTAATATATTTTTTATTAAGTAATATTATCGGCCGATGAAAATAAGGATCAATCAATTTATTACCAGTATCTAAGAATCCTTCTATGTTTATAGTTTTATTTTTAAACTTTATTATAACATTATATATTGTATTAACTTTCTTCTTAAATTTCATAAACTCTTTTATATAAAGAAATATTATAAAAGGACTAATTACTAAAAGAATAATTACATTTATACTATATCCATTATTAATAAATATAAAACTATCTACCTTATATCCTAAACTATCATTAATTAAATAAATACTTCCTCCAAGCACTATACTTATAATATATAAATAAAATAATTTATTAAAAAATTTATTCTTACCAAATGTAATATATACCATCAAAATACTTATTAGAATTTTATATATATTAATTTCTAAAGTACCAAATTTAAAAAATAAAAGAAATATAGATAAACTGCCAACTAGTGAACCAAGAATTATTCTATATAGTTTAGTTTGTAATTTTAATAAGAATTTAACTCCACTTAATATATAAAAGTCCATAATTAAATTTATTAAAAAAACTAGGTCTAAATATACAATCATACTATCACCTAGTTTATTATAAAATATAAAATATTAAAATTTTGTAGAAAAAAAGCTTAGAATAACCTAAACTTTAAAAATCATCTCTATCTCTTAAGAATGATGGAATATCGAAATCTGATTCATCATCATTTCTACTACTTCTTGTTGGTACATCTCTAGTAGTTGTTGCAGTATCACTATAGTTTGGATTTTCATCTTCAAATCCAGTTGCTATTACAGTGACAATTACCTCATCATTTAAGTTTTCATTAATAACAGCACCAAATATAATATTTATATCAGTATTAGCACTTTGTCTAACGATTTCTGCTGCGTCTTCTGCTTCGAATAATGTTAAAGAATTTCCACCAGTAACATTTATTATTGCATCAGTTGCACCACTTATACTAGTTTCCAATAATGGACTAGATACAGCTTGTTTTGCAGCCTCTATAGCTCTATTTTCTCCAACACCAAGTCCTATACCAATAAGCGCATTTCCACGTTTTTCCATAACTGCTTTTACATCAGCAAAGTCAAGGTTAACTAAACCTGATACAGCAATTAAATCACTTATTGATTGAACACCTCTATGTAATACATTATCAACTTCTTTAAATGCATCAACCATTGGTGTAGATTTATCGATAATATCTCTTAATTTATCATTTGGAATAACAATTAATGTATCAACATGTTTTTTTAATTCATCGATACCTAAAACTGCTTGTTCCATTCTTCTTTTTCCTTCAAATCTAAATGGCTTAGTAACAATACCAACTGTTAACGCACCCAAATTTTGAGCAATTTCCGCAATAACAGGTGCAGCACCAGTACCAGTTCCACCACCCATTCCACAAGTAACAAAAACCATATCTGCACCTTTTAGTGCTTCTACAATTTCATTCTTACTTTCAACAGCAGCTTCACGTCCTACTTCAGGATTAGCACCAGCTCCAAGACCATTTGTAATATCTTGTCCTATTTGTAATTTTTTTTCAGCTTTAGAAACATTTAACACTTGCAAATCAGTATTTGCAACTATAAATTCTACTCCCTTAACACCAGATTCAATCATTCGGTTTACGGCATTACATCCTCCGCCCCCGACACCTATAACTTTAATTTTTGCAATTTGATCCATTTGTAAATCGAACATCTCTTCCACTCTCCCTTAATTATCGAAAAAATAACCAAAAACCTTTCCTAATACTCCATCGCTTGCTACTGTTATTTTTTTATCACTAGAACATAAAATATCAATTTCATTGCTATCGAATATAGAATAGTCTTTATCTTTCTTATTTAATTTATCATTAAAATTTTTTATTAATCCTATTGCAGTAGAATATTTATTATCCCTTGCACCTATTATATTGACGTTACCATAAGTAATATTTTTACCAAATATTTCTTCAGCTAAAATATTAAAATCTTTAATTTCCGTCAATCCTCCTGTAATTATTATATAACTAATTTCTTTTTTTGTTAAGTGATTTATTGATTTTTTTACTTTTTTTAATATTTCTTCTAATCTAGCATTAACATATTCAGTTAATTCATATTGATTTACATTAACTTTTTCACCCAATTTATTAATTATAGGAGTTATTTCTTTTGGATTTGCATATTTAGTTGATGCCAAAGCATATCTTTCTTTTAATTTCTTACTATCAACTAATTTAGTCTTATACATAAAACTAATATCATTATCTATACTATCTCCACCCAAAGAAATAATATTTTCATTAATAAGTATTCCTTTATAAAACGCAGATACAGTAGTCTTACCAGCACCAAGATTAACTATAACACCATTATTTTGATTCAAAAACTCGTTTTGAAACATTGCATAATCTGCCAAACTACCAACAGTTATGTCAATAACTTCTAATCCGCACTTTTCTAATACTTTTATAAATGAATATGTATTATTTTTAGGAGCACTTATTATTAAACTATTTAATTTTAAACTACTTCCCACCATACCAATAGGATTTTTTATTGTTTTATCATCTAACTTATACTCAAAAGGTATAATATTTATTAATTCATAATCATCTTCTATTTTATTATAAGCACAAGTCTTTAGTAATCTAGATATATCACTTTTAGTAACTACACCATCTTCATTAGTAATAGTATTAACTCCTACACTTTCTATAAATTTTAAACTATATTCAGGAACACAAGTAACAACTTTTTTTATTTTTAAACCTAGTATATCTTCACCCTTTTTTAATATTTTTTTTATACTATATATTACATCTTCATCATTAGTAATTAATCCATCTTTTAAACCTTTACTAATTTCACTAATAGCACATAATATATTGATTTTATCATTTATTATTTCTGCTACTATTAATTTAATAGAATTAGTACCCAAATCTATACTAGATAAAATTCTTCTCACCATTATCACTCCTACAATATATAAATAATTATACTATAATTTTTTTTCTTTAACAACATAATTCTTGTCTATTTAATATGTAAAATAAATACTTATTTTATTATTAAATATATAATAGCGTGTTATAATAATATTAGGTGGTAAAAATGAAAACAACATTATTAATATTATATAATAAATTAATCTATAAAATATGTAGATTATTTAAAAAAAATGGAAGTGTATTTCCAGGTAGTCTAGTAAAAAAACATGATAAAAATATATTAAAAAAAATAAAGTATCCAAAATATGTAATAGGTATTACAGGTAGTAGTGGTAAAGGTTCAACAACTAACGAAGTAGCATATATATTAGAAAAAAACGGATATAAAGTAGTATGGAATAAAAATGGTTCTAATTTAATTAATGCAGCAATAACATTAATATTAAATAACACTAACCCATTTACAAAAAAACTAAATGGCGACATATTATTAATGGAATTAGATGAATCATATATTAAAGAAATATTCAATAAAAACACTTTAACACACTTATTAATAACTAATATAACACGTGACCAACCAGCAAGAAATGGTCACCCAGAATTAATATTAAACAAAATAATAAATTCTATTGGTGATAACACACACGTTATCATAAATGCAGATGATCCATTTTTAAATAGAATAAAATATACTCATCATGGTTTAATTACTACTTATGGAATTAATAAAACTAAATATGATACATTAGAACCAATAAATAATTCAGTAGATGCGCAATATTGCCCATTATGTCATTCAAAATTAAAATATGATTTTTATCATACAGGGCATATAGGAAAATATAAATGTACAAATTGTGACTTTGCACGTGAAAAAGTAAATTTTGAAGCAGATGATGTTGATTTAAACAAACAATTCTTCACAATAAATGATTCTATATATCATATAAATAAAAATGTATTCTTTGCAGTATACTACACTTTAGCAGCATATACATTATGTAAAACAATAGGTTTAAGTGATAAATCAATAAAAAAATATTTAAATGAAGAAGTATTACCTTCTAAAAGAATGAAAGAATATACTATCGATGATAGAAAAGTAAATATGATAGAAAGTAAAAATGAAAATAATTTAAGTTATTATGAATCACTTCACTACATTAATAATATTAAAGAAAAGAAAACAGTTATATTAGGTTTTGATAATGTATCTAGAAGATATAATTTAAATGATTTAAGTTGGTTATATGACGTACAATTTGAATTATTAAATGATAAATATGTAGATAAAATATTTATTATAGGTAGATTTAGATACGATGTATATACTAGACTTAAATATGCTAATATATCTGATGAAAAATTGATAGTTGTTGATAAATTAGATAATATTATTAGTAGAATAAAAAATGAATCTACAGGTAATATCTATACAATGGTATGTTTTGATATGACAGAAATATTAAGAAAAAAAATATTGGAGGATACTAATGGAAAAAATTAAAATAGCTCACTTATATTATGATTTAATGAATCTATATGGAGAAAATGGAAATATAATGGCATTAGAAAAAGGTTTTAATGACCAAGATATGTTTACTGAAGTAACATACTTAACAGTAAATGACAAAATAGATTTTAATAAGTACGATATATATTATATGGGATGTGGAAGTGAAGAAAATCAAAAGATAGTTATAGATGATATATTAAAATATAAAGATAAAATAAAAAATGCTATAGAAAATGAAAAACATTTTATATTTACAGGAAATAGTTATGAATTATTAGGAAAATATATTTTAAAAACAAACGGTAATAAAATTGATACATTAGATATATTTGATTTTTACACCAAAGAAGTTGATAAACGTATTATTGGTGAAGAAATATTAGAATGTGATTTAATTAAAGAACCAATAATTGCTTTCCAAAATAGACAATGTGTCTTAAACAATAAAGAACATCATTTATTTAATATAATTGAAGGATATGCTGATAATTATAAATCACACAATGAAGGAATCCATTATAAAAATCTATATGCAACATATAACTTAGGTCCTCTACTAATACGTAACCCTATATTTAAAGATTATATTATTAAAGAAATATTAGAAAAAAAAGATATACTATATAAAAGTATATCTACACCTGATGAAAAAGCATATAATGAATTTGTTAAGAATTTTATTTCTTAACTTTTTTATTCTTTTTCTATTTTACTAGAATACATGTTACCATCAGAAACAATTAATGTTTTACCATTAAATTCACTTATATCTGGTAGAGAGATGTTTTCTTCTTTTGGAGTTGCTAATACATATTCAATTAATTGACTTCCAATAGCATTATTTAATTCATCTATTGTACTATATGTCGTTGTCAATATTCTAAGAGTGTTAAGATTATTTCTTTCTGATATACTATTATTTTCAAAAATATTATATTGAGAGGTAGCAAGTACGTTTGACATAATATTTTTACTATATGTTTCTGTAAAATATTTATCATTTACAAGCGCCTCAAATCTATGATATTTATTTAAATCAGTGTATACTACAAAATTTAATTCACTTATTTTACTTCTTTTAATTTTCCTAACAACTTTCTTATTTACTAAATCAATATAATCACAAGTATCTCCAACGCATCTTAATGGTTCACTTAAATAGGCATCATAATTTTTTTCTTCATATGGTTCATAATCCGTTGCTTTATCTCCAAATTCAAATTGGACATTTTTTACAGTATAGGTATTTGTGTAGCCATTTTTATAAACTATTATTTGTCCTCTGCTATAATTAGGAACAGTTCCTAAAACTGTAACAATACCAGTAGCTTCAACTCTAGTTGTTTCATTTGCCTTTACTGAAATTTTCTTAGAAGCAAACCTTATTCCAATACCATTATTTTGATAAGGATATACTAAGAAATCACCATCTTCACCAGTTATTAAATCAAATGAAACAGTAACAGTTTTACCTATATAATTTTGAAGAGTTTCGTACGTACTTATATAAATAGCATTATACCCTTTTACATAATAACCTTTTTCTTCTAAAACACTACCATCTTCTAATGTACTACTAAATGTTTTTTTTGAAATATGTGATGCTTGTGAAACATTATCATAATCAAACATATTTGTTCCAACACTTTTAATTTCAACTTTATATTTATCATAATTTTCATCATTACTATCTGTAATTAAAGTTCCTAAACTAGTAATTTCACTAGGATTATCAGGAGTTGGTGAAATCCCATATTTTTCATAAGTAGTTGATGAACTTCCTTCTTCTACCTGCAACCTTTTTATTTTTATTTGATTAGTTCCAACAACACTAAATCCTATTCCAATATAATTATAAGAACCAACATCAAAAGTTTTTGTAGCCTTTGTTACAACACTTGCAGTAGTTGAATATAAAGTAGTACCCCATGTTGAAATAGTAGGTATTGTAGTAGTCCCTTCTGTTAAACCTACTATAACAAAATTTCCGGTATTATTTATTGTAGTTAATAAATCAAAACTTACCGTAATTGTTGAAATATCTTGACAAGGAATTATCCAACCACTATATCTACTTGTTGCACTTCCGTTTGCACTTACTGTAACATTATTACCATTGACAGTTTTATATGCAGGATAACTTATTGAATTAGTTATTCTTTCTGCTTGAAAATCGGAATTAATATCTAACAAATTTTTCCCAGTCCCAATAGCTTGATAACTGTTCCCTAAAATATTAAATTTAGTAATAGGACTATCAGTTCTACTAAATGATAAATTAGCACTTATACTTTTTCCCATATCACTTATTTGATTTTCTTCACTATTTAAATATTTTACCTTCAAAGTATATGTCCTAGTTCCATCTTTTTCAATATATAAATTTGTTGCTATACTAGCATTTGTAGTTGGAAAAGTATTTGTTGATATAATTTCATTATTGTAATAGACTTCATAAATAATATCGCTCGTCCTACTAAACGTATTAGTTACTTCATCTAAATCTATATTAAAGTATACTCCTTCAGTACTCTTATTTGTTATAGTAAACGTTTTTTCTATAACACTTCCAGGTATAAAATTAGTATTACTAGAAACCAACTTCTCAGTACCATCACTAAATTCAAATTTAAATATTTTGGTTAACGAAGTTAATTTTTTACTATTTTCAGTTCCTGTAATATTAGTCATATAATATCCATATGAAAAATATAATAAACCAGTTACTATTAGTACTATAGCAGTTATACATAAAATAATAATTCTTTTATTTTTCATAATATCAACTCTATTCTATTTCATTATAACAAATATTTTTATATTTTTAAACATTATTTTTCATCATCATCAACAAAATCAGGATTTTCTAAATAAGTTTTAAGTTTAGGTAATTCAGTTTGTTTACTTCTTCTATAAAATATATATCCAATAACTAATATTTCTAATAATATTACTATAGTACTTACTATTATTACAATACTAGTATTCTTAGATTTTGTATTTTTATTACTAAGCACTAATACTGAACCTTTCTCTATATTAAAACTCATAAATGTATCTTTAATTTTAACATTACTATTTAATAATTCTAAATTATTTTCATCATTTAATTTATATAATCGCATTCTACTTTCTTGATGATATTTATTTATATTTTTTATTTTCAATATTGTACCATTAGGATAATAACCAGTATAATTAGTCTTAAAACTAATAACTTTTTTATCATTAAGTATTTTATCTATTACATCTTTTTTATTAATATTAAAATCTATACTTAAATCTATATCATTATATACTTCATTAAATTTACTTCCATCAAATATATATGAATACATAATATTATTACCATCTAATATATTATAAGTTAAAGTACGTTTATTACCTTTTATTAAATCAAGCATTTCTTTTTTTACTATTAATTCATCTTTATTTTTAGTTAGATTAATAATTAAATCTTTATTACTTTTAAAAGCATTATCTGCTTCTTCTACACTATTATTTATTTTATTATCTACTTTTACTACTCTATTAACTTTTATAGTATAAGTACTACTTTCTCCATCTTTATCAGTTACTACTACAAGTACTGTATTTTCTCCTTCATTAACATGTATATCACCAGTTCCAGTAATATTGTAACCATTTGCACTACTTGCATTAAGAGTTATTGTTGTTACCTCATAACCTACATCTAAAACATAATTAAAAGTACTTCTATTAAAACCAATATCATAACCATTAACACTTAAATCACTTAAGTAAACAACTTTTTTTCTAGTAGTTGTAACAGGTGCTGGTTTTTCTATAATATTTATTGTTGCACTTCTATTACTTGTTGATACATCTTCAAAATTAGTATCACTAGCACCAATACCAACTAAACTGACTGTTGCACTCGCTCCAACATCTCCATTAACTAAAACTGTTAACGTTCCAAGTGTTCCACCGCTAGAACCATTCGTATTACCTATTGCAAATCCATTAGAAGTACTATTATAAACATTCCAACCACCACCAGCAGTAAAGTTTTGATAAGAAGCATTGCTAAAAGAATAATTAGCATTAATACCATTTATCATGCCATCGCCAACAGAAGATGATATAGTACAACTAACAGTAGTTGAGGGATAAGCTGTACCAGGACAACTTAATCCAACACTTAAACTAGTCGCATTTACACTAGCCCTAAATAAAATTAAACAAATAATAATTAATAAATACTTTTTTCTCATAGACTACCTCCATTTACAAGTCCACTTGCAATTTTCATAACATCATTCATTTTAACCTTATTATCCCCTGTAACATCTCCAGCTATTAAATATTCATCATATAGAACATTACCATTAACTAACTGACTTGCAATTTTCATTACATCGTTCATCTTAATAACACCATCACCTGTAACATCACCCATCAAAACTATCTTATAAGTTCTATAATTACTTTTATACAACATACCAGTACTAATAAACTCAGGATTAATTAACTCATCTTTATAAAAATTATAATCTTCTCTAACATTAATATTAGATTTAAAATCATTAACGCTTACTCTATTATTAATTTTATCAGCCTTTATGTTAGTTATCATACCATCATGCACTAAATATTTACTACTACTAAGTCCCCTAAAATATCCTTTAAATTTAGCAATTAAAGTTGTATCTTTAGTCAATTTCATACCACTAATATAACCACTCCAATATAAAAATTCATAATCAAAATCTTGTGTATTATTTTTAGTAGCATTAAATGAAGGAACAATCTTAGTATTTTCTAATAATCTTTCTTTTTTTAATAACGTTACACTATCTTCATCATAATAATATAAGTTATAAAAATTATCTTCTAACTCTAACTTATATATACAATAATTATCATCACATAATCCGTTACCAGGATTATCGTAAACATTCTTTATCCACAAATAATAATTTTCATTACTCAAACTTAAATCCTTAAACGTTTCATTTAATTTATAATTACTAAATTTAGTTGGATTAATTTTATCAGAAGAACTTAAACCATACAAATACTTATTATAAGGACTTAATCCATTTTCATCACTTATATTAATTCTTATAGTTTTATTTATATTATCAGGATAAATATCTATTTTAGGTCTAATCTTATCTATATTATCTATATTAAAACTATTATCATAAATATTTTTACATGAATTATCATCACATACATAGAGTTTTAAATGTAATACTCCAGTATTTTCAATTCTAATACTATATTTATCACTTATAACATTCTTCTCAAAACTTTGACTATTATTTATATCATTAATACTATATTCTAATTTAATAAATTGATTATCTAATTTATCCAAATAATATTTATAATCCATATTAATATCCACAAATCCACCAGTTAAAGTTTTATCATAATCAATATTAAATAAATTAACTACATTTATAGGAAATGTATATTTTTTATCTTGAACTATAAATGTTACATAACTAGAACCAATTTTATCTTTAGTAATTATTTTATTATTCTCTATAATAAATAAACTTTCATCTTCGCTCTTTATTACTACATCATCTGTAGAACCTAACGGATATATTTCATAAGTAAAATCATATTCATAATTTGTATTTAATGTTTTACTAAATAAATCAAATTGTACATTAGTAACACTAATAGGAAATTTTTGTAACATTGGTGTACCCTTTCCTTCAACTATTTTCCATATTTTATTAAAATTCCAATTATAAAAAGTACCTTTTTGCTTTAATTCTTCACTTGTTTTTTCAAATGATTCATCCATTACGGTATAAGTCGTATCTTTTAAATAATATGAATTGCTAATATAATTAAAATCATTTGTTAAACCTGTTTTATAAATATATGATTTACCTGATTTAACATTAACTTCGATTAAACCTTTATTATATGAATAATCAATATGACTTTCTTCTGTTTTTGCTAAAATACCTGAAGCATAAATATTAACTGTCTCATCTTCTAAATTACTGACAACTTGTACATTCCCTTCATTATAAGAATTAGTTATATTTCCACCAATTAGTCTTCCTACAATTCCACCAGAATATAAAGTAGTTTTATCAGATTCAACAACTATATTACCACCATTATATGATTCACTAAAATCAGTATCTATTCCTAATCCTATAACTCCTCCAGCAGCATCTAAACCAAAAATTTTAGAAGTATTATAAATTCCTAATATCTTAGAATTGTCTGCAAAACCAGCTATAGAACCAGATGCTAAAGTTCCCCTAAAAGAAGAATCTACAATTTTAATATTAGATATTTGACTATTATCTATTTTGCTAAAAATTCCACCATATTCATCATCTATATTAATATTTTGTATCGTATGATAATTTCCTTCTAGCACTCCACTAAAACTTCTATCAGAAACATTATTAAAATTAAAATCTTTAAAATCTAAATCAACATTTAAATAATAAGCTTTGTTAGTTCCATACATAGATACAAAATCATTGATATCATTTATTTTTTTATAAATAATTACTTCTATTTCATCACTAATTTCACCTTTAAATGTTTTTAATGTAAGTTTTACTCTTACTTTTCCATTATTTTTTATATTAAGTATACCTTTATCATCTATTGTTGCAATAGAATCATCACTAGTACTCCAAATCATTTCATCTACACCAACAGTAGTAGATAAACTGTAATTAATTTTATAAGTTTTGTCATCAACAAACAATCTATCTGGTTTGTCTAATTTTAAATAAATTTGACTATCTCCTACAGCAAAATTATATTCATGTTTTATATCTTCATAAGTCGAAACTAATGTATACCAACCAGAATCCAATTTATTTTTAGCAGTTATCGTTAAATAATCTCTATTTCTTATAACATAAGTAGTTGGAATATCATTAAATAAATTAGTAACATCAATTCCATTACTATTTAATATTTTATAATCTATTTTACTACCACTTTTTATATTACTAGTTTTAGTATATATTTTAAAAGTTTTATTATCTTCATTATATAATTCTTTATCAGTTGTACTCTCTAGTGTAGCCTTATCATCACAATTATTTAAAATAGTACATTCATTTTTAGTAAATGCATTTACATAAGAAGCACTGTAATTAATTACTTTTATATAAAAATCTTTATTTGTCAATTTATAATTATCAATATAATATGTTCTTAAACCAGGGTAATCTACAGTTCCAGAATCTACTAATTCATAATTAATATTATCGTTACTAATATAAACACTATATGGAGTATTAGTAGTATTATATTTTACATTTATCTTAGTCAAATACTCTGGACTTTTAGTTTTTGTATATTTATAAATATACATTGTAGCTTTTTTACCATTATTTGAAACATAAGAATAATCATATTTGTTATTATTGTTAACATTATTATAAGAATTATCATAATCAGAAATACTTACAGTTCTTACACCGCTTATACTATAAAAACTAGAAATATAAGATAAATAAGGATAAGTTCTTGTAGTCCCCCAAGAATTTTTTAATATCCATGCACCTTTTCCTTCTGTCCAAGTATAACCATTACTTTCACAATATTCTTTAGTATAATCTTTAGCGTAATTATCAGCCTTACAATAACCGAAAGTATAGTTATCATCCCATCCGATTATCTGCATTGCATGTCCACCGATTGAACCCTTTCCACACTTTCCATCATAATTAATTAAATTAATATATTTTTTTTGCCCATCCACATTATATTTTGTATCATAATAATAACAGGCATGAGCTGAAGAAATTTGAGGAGCTACTGTAGAAACATAAACAGAACCATACTTCATAATATAATTTTTTAAATTTCTCATCCACTCTTCTTTCAAAGTTTGATTTTTAGGCATACTCGGATAATTATAATAGTCTGTAACTTGGTACAAATCAGAAACACTGTCATAAAGTTGATATAGCGAAACAGGAATAAGATTTGTGTTATATTTTTCCCATTCATTTAAAGTTCTATAAGGTCCTATACCATATCCAAATAATCTAGCTGCTGTATCAAAAGATCCCCCTTCTCCAAATCTTCTATTTGTATTATAAGGATTATATTTTTCAAGTATAGCTTCATACAACCCATCTCTATCATAAGCTTTTGCTTCCGAAGGTTTTGTCAAAACATAATCTACATGCCTCTCAGAAAATGTTGCATTGTCATTCATAAGATTGTTCTTATATTTTTCATTTATTTCTTCATCATTTTTATATTTACAATATATAGAATCTTGATTACCATCACATTTATTTATCATTTCGTCAATTCCCATAATGCCATTATGAAGAACATTTGACTCTACACTTCCAATAGCAGCAAAAGCCCAACATAAACCTAAAGATTTTTGGTCTTTACTTGAAGAATTAACATATCTCTTATTTTCCAAATTATCTAGATTATAATAAGTTGGCAAAGCTTTTTTTAATATTTTGCTCTTTGAATTGTACTTTTTTATATTACTAATATTATCTTCATTATAGACATATATATATTTTTCAGGAATTGCTTCATACTTTATTTTTTCTTCATAACTTAATTTTATATACTTAATCCATTCTGGATTAATTTCTCGTTTCGTTTCTAAAGCATTACAAAAAGGAATAAATACAATAAAACTAATTAACAAAATAAAAATTTTTTTAACGTTCATACTATCACTACCATACTAACAAAATTATACTAAAAAAAGCACCATAAATCTAGTACTTTTAATCAAATTTTATTGAATCGTATAAGGATTTTTTTGTGTACCATCTCCACCTGAAATAGATATATTTGATTTTAAAGTAATAGCTGGTCTATTTGCTTCATATTCATCAGATACATCATGTAAAGTACTACCTGTCAATGTATAAGATTGAACACCAATCGCATAAGCAATTAATTCATCATCCATAAAAGATAAATAAGGAGTCAAAGTAGTAAACGAATAATTATTATTTCTTTGAAAATTATTTATTAAATATATGTCAGGATTAGCGCTTTGATTTGCTCCTGCATAAATAACCTCATTTGCCGTTACAGTCCCAACATACATATCAGTAGTGTTATCAGCATACTTACTTAATTTTTTTCCAGTACATTTTAAAGTACCATTTTTATTCACAAATTGTTCAAGAACTTCATACGTTGGTTGTTCTCCTAAAATCATGCTATCTAACAATAACCTACTAGAACCGATTAAAACTTTTTTATCATCTACAAAATGGTATGAATTATCATTATAACACCAATCACCACTTTTTAATTTATCTAAATACCCAGACAACTTAGTTTCTTGAAAATTTTTAAATATTGTTGCCATTGAATCACCACTATTAGTTTCGCCAAACAAATAATCTAATATAACTATATCTTTTGTATTAGTTTTAGTGCCATCCAATGTTGAAACCGTCCCCTCTTTATATAATGTATAACCAAAACGTTTATTTCCAATTTTCCAATTACCATTAAAATTTGCATTATTACAAGTTGTATCTTGATCCTCAAGTATTAATTTTATACTTCCATCTCCTTGTATCCTAACAATTCTCCAACACATATCTGCAAAATTAACATAATTATCTATAGGATTTCCTCTATAATAATAACTCGTACCATAATCGTCTGTAGAAATACTCATAGTTTTTTCAGAAGATCCAACTAATATTGGAACCCCTTCACCTGTACAATCAATTACTTTAGAAGATGTATTAACAAAATCATCGTCACTATAAATATTTTTTCCCTTAACAATATTACAATTTACAACATCTTCATTATCCACTTCTAAAGTGTTTAAACCTTCTTTGGCTTCTTCCAAAGTATCACCATATGTAACACCTGTCCAACTAAAAAATTCTTGATTTGTTGCAACATGCGTTCCCTCATTCTCTATAAAACTAGATTTTTCGTAAACATTAGTTTTAGGAACAGTTAACATTTCAGTACCATTTGTTTGATTTTTAGCATTCTCTATTATATTATATGCTAAACTATTTGTGTTACCCGAATATGGATTTTCCATTTGTGTTATATCTGTTATATTTATTCTTGCTTCTAATCTTTTATTCATGTCATTTGTTTGGTCTATTCCTGTATCTATATACCACATTGTCAAAACATATGAATGAACATCATTAACTGATATGCTATTTGAAACTAAAAAACCACCTTGAATCGGAAATATACTTTGAATTGATTCTCCATTACATGTTTTACCATTTTTCCTAACACAAGTTAACGTATATCTAAAATCATTAGATTCAAATGTAGTTGTTGTTCCATCTGTTGCGTTTGTTATTTTTGTTTCATCTATTACTACTACATAGCTTGTTTTTGCATTACCTTTATTAGTAACTGTAAATGTTTTAGTACCAATCTCTTTTTCACTGTTTGGTTCTAATATTAAGTCTTTTCCTAATATCTCAGCACTATTATCTTCATATACTATTGCTAAGTTTGCTGTCGTTACACTTATTGATTTTGAATTAGTATTTCCAGTTATCTTAGTTAAAAAGTATGCATATGTTAGTCCTACTAATATCATTAGCACTAAAAATATCCCTGTTATACTAACTACTATTTTTTGTTTACGATTCATATCATCACACTCCTTCTTATTTTGACAATATTATTATGATAAATATATTTTCTTCAACGTGCTTGTTGCACTTATGTTAAAACATACTTAAATCAAATAATTTGTCATTTTTTAATACACAAAAAAGACTATATATTTTACTTCTTATAACCCCCCCCCCCCGAACAAAATTTCGAGGTCGGGAGAGAAGTTATACAGCCTTGTTTTCATCTTTTTTATGAACCGTAAATTTATAATCGGTATTACTACCCTAATAGTAATATACCATTTATTACATTGGATATCAATAGTTTTTCATCAATTTTTTAATTATTTAATTCATGAATTATTATACTAGTAGCCACACCTACATTTAAACTTTCACAACTATCATTCATTTTTATATATGCAAATACATCACATAAATCTAGTAATTCTTTACTCACTCCATTACCTTCATTACCAACTAATAAAGCAAATTTTTTAGATTTAATATTCTTAATATCAGTACCACCATCAACCTTAGTACCAATTATTTCATATCCATTAACTTTTAATTCCATAATTACATCTACTAAATCTTTTTTTATTATATTAATATTATTAATCATACCTTCACTAGCACGTAATACTTTTTCATTATAAACATCAACTGTGCCATTGCCAAAAACAATAGTATCTATATTAAATGCAACAGCACTTCTAATAATAGTACCTACATTACCAGGATCCTGAACACCATCTAGTAATATTACATTACCTTTAATATTTTCCTCTTTTTTCTTTTGCACAACTGCAACAACATTTGGTAAAGTTTTTAAATTAGTTAATTTTCTCATAACAGTTTCAGTAACAATAGTAACATTACCATAATAATTTTCTTTATTTTCAAGTAAAAATATATCAACAACATTTCTTTCCTTAATAGCTTCCCTAACTAAATGATCTGTAGATACTAAATACAAATTAGATTCATCTCTATATTTTTTTTGCAATAATTTACTATACTTTTTTATTTTTTCATTATTAACACTATTAATCATAAAAACTTACATTACTTATATTTTCAATATTTTCATCATATTTTAATATAAGTTTCTTTTCCCTCTCATCACGTCTTTTTTTATATTCTTCACTAGTTGGCGAATCTATTACAATACTTTTAATACTAGATTCACTTCTATCCATTAAATTTTTAAATGCTTTTAATCTATCCTTTTTACTATATTTCATATAAGAATCCTTTCTATTTTAATCTTTTCCTAGCTAATTTATAATATGGATAATATTTTTCTACTTCCAACCAAAAGTTTTTACTATGATCCATATATTTAAAATGACATAACTCATGAACAATAACATAATCTATCAAACTAACATCTTTATGTATAAGTTCTGTATTTAATGTAACAGTCATACTTGATTTATTACATACACCCCATCTAGTTTTCATATGTCTTATTCTTAATCTGAATTTTGGTAAATCATCAAACTGTATCATCAATCTATCTAATCTATTTTTAAATATACTTAAACTATTCTTTTCCAAATAGTTATTTATATCTTCTACACTAGGTCCATATATATTAAGTCCATCAATATATATTTTATCACCATATATATAATTCATCTTACTACCTAAATAATATATATCATTTTTTACATTTACTTTATTTAACATATTATTATACATTCTTATAATACTATTCTTATTAACATTAAGTAACTTTTCTATATATTTATCACTACATAAATATCCACAACTAACATAAAGTTTTAAATCTTCTTTTATTCTAAAATATATATTTTTTATTTTCTTTCTTTCAATAATAACATCTATATCAATATCATCAAATGTATATTTCATTATTCACCATTTTTATTTTTAAATTGAATTATTATAGGTGTACCAACTAAATCAAAAGATTCTCTTATTTTATTTTCTAAATATCTTTCATAACTAAAATGTACTAACCCTTTATTATTTACACTAAAAGTAAATTTAGGTGGTTTAATTCCACTTTGGTTAACAAAATATATTTTAAGTCTTTTTCCTTTATAACTAGGTGGCATGTGTAACATATAAGCATCTCTTATAACATCATTTAATACACTAGTTTTTATTTCTTTAGTACTAGATTCATATGCTTTAATTACTTCAGGCATTAATGTATGTATTCTTGATTTAGTTTTAGCACTTAAAAATACTATATTTGCATATGGAACAAATTGAAAATGTGCTCTAATATCTTTTGTCCATTTTTTCATAGCTTGATCTTTATCAGTAACAGTATCCCATTTATTAACTACTAATACTATTGCTTTCCCAGCATCTATTGCATAACTAACTATGTGTTTATCATGTTCTATAATACCTTCTTCTGCATTAATAACAACAACACATACATCACTACGTTCTATAGATTTTAAACTTCTTATTAAACTATACTTTTCTACTTCTTCATATACTTTACCTTTTTTTCTCATTCCAGCAGTATCTATAATAGTATAATTTCTTTTTTCGTAACTAAATTTAGTATCTAATGAATCTCTAGTAGTTCCAGCTATATTACTTACTAAACATCTTTCCTCATTTAATATAGCATTCACTAAACTACTTTTACCAACATTAGGTCTACCAATTATACTAAATTTAATATCACTATCATTTTCTTCTGTTGTATAAGGATTAAAGTCTTCAGTAATACAATCTAATAATTCATTTATTCCTCTTTTATGTTCTCCACTAATCATAATCATATTATCAAGACCTAATTCATAATAAGAATAAATATTATTTTCATGATGTTTATCATCTATTTTATTAATTGCAACAATAACTTTTTTATCAGATTTTAATAAATAATCTCTTATTTTTAAATCATTTAAAGTTAAATCTTCCCTACCATCTACAACAAATACAATTACATCACTTTCTTCCATAGCAAGTTCCGCTTGAATTTTTATAGATTGATTAAAATCTTTAACCTCTAAATCTATTCCCCCAGTATCTATTAAATTAAAACTTTTATCTTTATAATTTACTATACCATATATTCTATCCCTAGTAACCCCAGGCATATCAGCAATAATAGATTTTTTTTCATTTATTAACCTATTAAATAATGTACTTTTACCAGTATTAGGTCTACCAATTAAACATACCGTTTTACGCATAGTATCACTCCCTTTAACTAACGAAATTATTTTAACATATTAAAACAATTTTAACAATATATTTGCATTTTATAATAGATTATGATAATATAACCATCATGTTTTGAGGGGAGAAAATAAAAATAATGATAACAAGAAAAGAATTAAGTTACGTAAACTTATGGGCAAACAGAACACCAAATCCAGGAGAAAATTATTGTTTAGAAGCCATGAAAGCATTAAAAAAATCTATTGATTTATTTAATAAATCCTACAATAATAATAAGTATAATATTACTTTCAGCAACAATGAAGAAATAGAACTAGAAATAAAATCAAGAAATTTAGCTCATATGCTAGGTATAGATACAAAAAACATTTTTAATGATGCTTTAAAATCATTTAGAGAAGACATTTTAAACATTAATGCTACTGAACATATATCTAGTTATGAATTATTAAATGTTATAAGTGATAAATTTGAAAAAATAATAGAGTTTGATATGAGAGAAGATTGTAATATCAAATTTATAAATTACTATAAAGTTTTAATTAAAAGTCGTATATTTTCTAAATTAGGAAGTTTATCTGATTTTAAATATGCTTGCATCAATTTTGATAAAGAAGAATTTTTAAAAAACAACGATAATAAAAAGTATAATTCTAAGTCTACTAAGTTTTTATATTTACCTAGTGATGAACCAATATGTCCTTATTTTGCTATGGGAATTCTTCCTGATGTAGAACATTATATCCAAGATAATAATATTGAAGATGACGACACTTATATGATAAATGATAATGATGTACCACATATTGTTGAAACATTAATAGCAATAGATAATCCTAAACCATTCTTTCAAAATCAAGAAGTTATCATTCCAACACAAATACTTTTAGATACTAACGCTAAACTAAATAGATTTAATGCAGATGCAACAAGAAAGAAAGATTTATTAAAAGAATATAGAAATATTATTACTGAATATAATTTGGATAACAGAATTAATATTTATTCTGATTACTTTGCAATGTTAAGTAAAGAAGAAGAAAAAAAATTGAGTCTAACAAAATAGATTCAATTTTTTATTTCCAACATTTAGTATCTCCATTTATTATCTTGTTTTTATCATAAACCGCATATATTTTTCCATATTTTTGATATATTTGTATTTCGCAAGCATTCATATTTTTACTAGTATCAGTTGGGTTTAATATATTATTATTATCATCTGCATTAATATAAGGTCCATTACCATCATCCTCACCAAGTAAAGTTGACACAGTAATTACTCCATCATAATATTTACAATTATCTATATTTTCACAATAACCCGAATTGACAGAAACAAAATTTTCCCTATGATTTTGTCCATAAACTATTGATGCTTTTTCTATATTCTTTATTTTAGTAGCAAGTGTTCTTTCTTTAGCTTTCTTCTGTCCTCTAATAACACCCGTAGTTGCTATTCCGAGTATCAATCCTATCAACACAATAACAGAAAGTAACTCAATCAATGTAAATCCTTTTTTATTCATAAAATCATATCCTATCTGTATTTAATATATAATAAAATTTAGATTGTTGCAAGAAAAAAAGCATTTAACTAAGTCTGCTTTCAATCTGTCTATATACTTCTTCTCTACCCTTTTTAGTAATACTAGAAAATAACACTAAACTATCTTCTTCTTTAATCTTTAAAGTTTCTTTAATAATTTTTTCTTGCTTATCTTTTTGACTAGATTTAACTTTATCATATTTAGTAGCAATTAAACATACAGGTAAATTATAATATTTTAAATAATCATACATCAAAATATCATTTTCACCAGGCTTATGTCTAAAATCTATTAACATAAATACCATTCTTAAATTATCTCTTTTAGTCAAATATTCTTCTATCATTAAACCAAATTTCTTTTGAGTACTTTTAGAAACGTTTGCGTAACCATATCCAGGTACATCAACTAAATAAAACTTATCATTAACTAAATAAAAATTTAATGTCTGAGTCTTCCCTGGTTTACTACTAGTACGAGCAAAATTCTTTCTAGAAAGTATAGTATTTATAAAACTACTCTTACCTACATTACTTTTACCAACAAGTAAAAATTCATCTTTCATATCTGTAGGATACTGACTAGTTCTTACAGCAATATTTGTCAAATCTGATGATTCTATTTTCATAATATTCGTTCACCCAATATAATTATATAAAATAATGTAAAATAATGCAAATTTGTAACTATTTATATAGAAAATAGATTATTTATATTATATAATTAAATAAGGTGATGTGTGTGTTATATCCTGGAAGTATAAATAAAGAATATAAAAGAAGTATACCTCATAAAAACAGAGGTATGAAATTAGAAAACTTAATAAACTTAAGCAATGAATATTATATAGAAAATGATATAGCAATAATATATAAAAAACCAACACCTATCTTAGTATGTAATGTTGATTATAAAAAAAATAAAATATTAGAAGGTTATTATAAAGTACCTAGTACTTTAGACTATAATGGTATATATAAAGGAAAATATATAGATTTTGACGCTAAAGAAACATTAAATAAAACTTCTTTTCCATTATCTAACTTACATGATCATCAATTATTACATATGAAAAGAATTATTAATCATAAAGGAATAAGTTTTTTGATTATAAAAATAAATAGTTTATATTATTTATTAGATGGAAATGATATTATTGATTTTATAAAAAATAATGAAAGAAAAAGTATTCCATATGATTATATAAAAGAAAAAGGATATATTATTAAAGAAGGAATAAGACCTGCATTAGATTACATTAAAGTAATAGATAAAGTTTATTTTAAGGAGGATAAGTAAATGAAAAAAACAACTTATACAAAGAAAGATAAAGTTAAATTACCTAAAAAAAGAAACAAAGAAAAATTAGATAAAGAAATAGAAAAATTAGAAAATGAAAAACTTGATTTAACTAATGTATATAAATATAAAGGAAAAGAAAGAACTAAAGCTAAAATAAGAAATAATGCTAAAGTTGCTAAATTCGAAGCTGATAAATTAAAATTAAAATATAAAAAAGGCGGTTTAGGACAAAAAATATTAATACTATTTATGTTATTTTTAATTTTTTGTCTAACTATCGGAATAATTTTTACTTTATATATAATCATTAATTCTCCAAAATTTGATACAAGTAACTTATATAGTAGAGAATCAAGTGTTTTATTAGATAAAAGTGGTAATGAATTTGCAAGACTTGGTACTGAAAATAGAGAGTTAGTAAATTATGAAGAACTACCACAAGTATTAATTGATGCTATTGTTGCAACAGAAGATTCAAGATACTTCCAACATAATGGAATTGACCTAGCAAGATTTTCAAAAGCTGTTGCAGGACAATTAATTGGACACTCAAATGCAGGTGGTGGTTCAACACTCACAATGCAAGTTGTAAAAAATGCCTACTCTGATAAAGCAAGAAGTGGTATTAAAGGAATAATAAGAAAATTTACAGATATATATATGTCTGTATTCAAAGTTGAAAAAGCCTATACAAAAGAGCAAATATTAGAATTTTATGTAAATATGCCATATTTAGGAAGTGGCGCATATGGTGTTGAACAAGCTAGTCAAAAATACTTTAACAAAAGTTCTAGTGAATTATCCCTTGTTGAAGCAGCAACTATTGCTGGATTGTTCCAAGCCCCAGATGCTTATGATCCATATAGCCATCCTAAAACAGCTGAATCAAGGCGTAATCTAGTTCTAAACTTAATGTATAGACATGGATATATTGATAAAGAAGAAAGAGATTTAGCTAGAAGTATTCCTCTAGAAAGTACATTAGTTTCTACAGGAAAAACTGTAAATAAATATCAAGGATATATTGATACAGTAGTAAAAGAAGTAATAAATAGAACTGGAAATGATCCTGCAACTACTTCAATGACCATTTACACAACTCTAGATCCAGAAAAACAAGATGTTATTGAAGGCATATATAACGGTGATGGATATACTTGGAAAAATGATAAAGTACAAGCAGCGATGACAGTAATAGATGTTCATGACGGTAGTATTACAGCAATTGGAGCAGGAAGAAATAAAAAATCAGAACGAAGTTATAATTATGCAACTATGATAAAAAGACATCCAGGAAGTACCGCAAAACCAATATTTGACTACGGTCCAGCATTTGAATATTTAAATTGGTCTCCAGGAAATACAGTTGTCGACGATACATTCACTTATAGTGGTGGCGGAAACATTAAAAACTGGGATAACAGTTATAAAGGTGTAATGACTGCTCGTACTGCTCTAGCATCAAGTAGAAATATACCAGCCCTTTATACTTTCCAACAATTAAGTCAAGAACAAATTAAAGAATTCGTTACAAACTTAGGAATTACTCCTCAATACGAAAATGGTTACATTAACGAATCACATAGTATCGGAGGATTTGATGGTGTTAATCCATTACAAATGGCTGCAGCATATGCAACATTTGCAAGAGGTGGAACATATATAGAACCATATAGTTTTACAAAAATAGAATATACAAATTCTGGAGAAACATATACGGTTAAACCTAAAAAAGTTAAAGCCATGGAAGAATCTACAGCATATATGATAAATATGGTACTTAAATATGCTGTTACTAGTAATAATGTTGCGACTGGTACAGTTAGTGGTACAGACGTTGCAAGTAAAACTGGTACTTCAACAGTTGATTCAGCATATAAAAAAGCAAAAGGAATAACAGGTAACATAATTGGCGACTCATGGCAATTAACATATTCTCCTGATTACTGTATATCATTATGGTACGGTTATGATGAAGTTACAAAAGAATATTACTTATCCAACAGTGAAGGTTCTTCACAAAGACGTGCAATAAGTAAAATATTAGGAAGTAAAATTTTAAAACCTAATTCCGTTTGGGAAAAACCAACAACAATTGTTACAGCAGAAGTTGAAATTGGTACAGACCCATTAGAACTTGCAAGTCCAGCAACTCCAGAAAATTTAAGATCAACAGAGATGTTTAAAAAAGGTTCTCAACCTACTGAAACATCAACAACATTTAGTACTTTAGATAATCCAAGTGATTTAAACTATACAAGTACAGATACTGGAATAACAATTACATGGAAAGGAATACCTACTCCAAAAGCATTAGATAGTGCATTCCTAAAAGAAAAGTTTGCCAATAATGTATATAAATATTGGGGAGATAAATACTTAAATTATACTATCTCCAGAAATAGTGAAATATTAGGTAATGTAGGCTACTCAATATATCTAAATGGAACTTATTTAACTACAACAACTGATACAAAATATACATACAATGGAATAATATTAGACAAAACCGAAATAACTATTAAATCAACTTACACCAACTATAATGGATGTGATTCATCAGGAGTAAATATTGAAGTAAAACCAACAAAACAAACAACTGAACCTATAACAACACCTACTGAATCAAATGTTTTTACTATAACAGCATTAAAACAATCAATAACTCGTGAAGAATATGATACTATGAAAAATTCAAATACTTTATCAAGTTTAATACAAGTTCAAGATAAAGATGATAATAATATCATTAGCGAAGTTGAAGGTCCAAATTTCACATTAAATGGTAATGAACTTACATGCACGGTTAAATACCAAGGTAAAACAAAAACAGTTAAAATCAATGTAGTTGATTAAAATAAACCTCGTTTCAAATAGAAATGAGGTTTTAAAATATAAAAAAATATATCATTTAGATATATTCAATAATTTGTTCTAATAATTCTTTATTTTTAATAATTTTCTTTATATTTAAACTATTATTATATAATTTCAAATTTTCTTCATAAAAATTTAATTTATCTTTAATTATTTTAATTTGTTTACTAACAGCATTTTTAGATATATTATCATTAATAGCAATCTCCTCCATAGTTAAATTGTCATAATAATAATCTATAAAATACTCTTTTTGTTTATTAGTTAACAAACTTTTATAATATTCAAATAAAGTAATTAAATAATCTCTTTCTTCCATTACATCATATCCTTAAATAATCCATAAATATATTCTTCAATATCAAAAGATTTTAAATCATCTATACCTTCTCCTAAACCTATAAATTTTACAGGTATATGTACATCTTCTTTAATAGCAAGTACTATTCCTCCCTTAGCAGTACCATCTAATTTAGTTAAAACTATACCAGTAATATTAGTTATATTTCTAAAACTCTCTGCTTGTAATATACCATTTTGTCCAGTTGTAGCATCTATTATAAGCAAAGTTTCATGAGGAGCATTAGGTATTAATTTTCCTATAACTTTATTAACTTTCTCAAGTTCATTCATTAAATTTACTTTATTTTGTAATCTTCCAGCAGTATCTATTAAAACTATATCAACTTTTTCTTTTTTAGCAATTTCTAGTCCTTCATAAACTACACCCGCAGGATCAATGTTTTCCTTACCAAAGAATAATGAATCTGTTCTATCTGCCCATATTTTCAATTGCTCAACGGCACCAGCTCTAAAAGTATCCCCAGCAATCAACATTACACTTTTACCTTCTTTTTTATATTTATTAGCAAGCTTACCTATAGTTGTAGTTTTTCCAACCCCATTCACTCCAACAAAAAGTAAAACTGTAGGTCCTTCATCACTCATATTAATTTTATCTGATAAATTCTCACCCTCAACATATATCATAAACAATTCATCAACAATAACTTCTTTTAAAAATTCAGTATCAGTAATATTTTCATGTTTAACACGTTTTTTTAATCTATCTAAAAAACTAAATACAGTATTAACACCTATATCAGCTTTAATAAGCAAACTTTCTAATTCATCAAAGTACTCTTCACTAACTTTGGTATATTTTATACCTAGTAAATTAAGTTCATTAACAAATTCTTTTCTAGTTTTTTCTAACCCCTTATCATAAACTTCAATATCTTTTTTCTCTTCTTTTTTAAAAACATTTTTAAATTTATCAAATAATCCCATATTATTTCTCCTTTACTATATCTTTTATAGGTGCATATGTCTTTCTATATCCAGGAATTAAACCATATTCATATATCGCTTCAATATGCTTTTTAGTTGGATATCCTTTATGATTTCCAAATCCATACATCGGATATTTTTTATCTAATTCATACATCATACTATCTCTAGTTACCTTTGCTATAACACTAGCAGCAGCAATACTTTCACTTTTAGCATCACCTTTTATTATACTAGTTGTAGGAATATCTATATCAAGTGGCATAGCATCAATAAGTACATGTTCAGGTTTGATTTTCAATTTACTTATAGCATCTTTCATAGCAAGTTTAGTTGCCTCATATATGTTTACTTCATCTATCTTAACTTCATCAATAACACCTACTCCAATACTTATTGCATCTCGTTTTATAATCTGATAAAAAACATCTCTCTTTTTTTCACTTAATTTCTTAGAATCAGTTAAACCTTCTAATTTATAATTCTTAGGCAATATTACTGCAGCAGCAACAACAGGGCCAATCAAAGGTCCTCTCCCTACCTCATCAACTCCAGCAATTAGTTCAATTCCTTGTTCATACAATTGTTTTTCATAACATAATAAATCAATTTTATCTTTTTCTACTTCCACAAAACTTACCTACTTCATCTTTTATAAATTCATTATTATTTTGAGAATTAATCCCTCCACGACTTAATCCTTCTGCTTTAGCTCTATTCAACCACATAGTAATTTCATTATATTTTTTAGAATCCACAAACATTTTTGAATCCTCTTTTAAATATCTCTGTATAGAACTACTAGAAATTCCTGAATATTTAGAAAAGTCATCAATATTTTTAAATTTATAATAGTTATCTATTGCATACTTTATTTTTTCTTCTTTAGTCATATTACGTACATTCTTATTCAAAGAAACATTTTTATTTATATCTAATTTTTTCAATTCTGAAATAAATTCATAATCAACAGGATATTCAGATATTAAATCTTGTAAATCTTTTTTTTCATTAAATGGTTTATCAAAATTATTGTAATAAGTATTCCTTACAAATGATTTAATAAATTCATAATATCCATTTTCAATTATATTGTTAAAAGATACTAACCTATTATAATCTTTTATAATCTTATACCTAACATAAACTTCATTTATAGATTTTTTCAAACATCTAGAATTATTAATTAACATATTTTTTCTAGCATTATTTCTATCATTTTCTGCAACAGACAACAAAACGTATTTATCTATAAAATCAGGAGAATTCACTATTTCTAATATCCCTATATTATTAGATAATGCATTTATTAAATCTAATCTAGTTAATCCAATATTATCAAAAAAATTAATTAAATTTTGTAACATTTTTCTTATTTGTGTTTCATTCATACTTAATAATTTTAATCTTCTATTATATCTTAAACTATTAGTAATATTAACACAAAATACAGTAAATTTCTCTTTATCTAAAAATTTAACTAATTCTAAATCCTCTATTAGTATTTTTCTTATATTTTTTATTTTTTCTTCAGTTTCTAATGTCATATTCATCTATCCTATCAAATGTAATTCTATTAATATATTCATTTTTTATATCATTTAATATATATTCACTAACTCTATTATAATCAATTTCTCCACCACTTATAATAGCACCAATATTCTTACCTATTATATCATACGTTATACAAATATCTTCATCAATATTATTAACTTTATATCTAGTTTTCAATATTTCAGGATAATACTTTTCTAATGTATTTAAAATATAAACAGCTAATTCATCTTTATCTAATATTTCTTGTTTAATAGCAGTCATACTTGCCAAATTAAGCGCAACTTTATGACTATCAAATTTTGGCCATAATATACCAGGTGTATCTAATAATAAAATATTACTGTTAGTTTTAAGCCACACTAAATTCTTAGTAACACCTGGTCTATTTCCAACATCACTAACTTTTTTACCAGCCATTTTATTAATTAAAGTACTCTTACCAACATTAGGAATACCAATTACTAATGCTTTAATTTGTTTTTCTTTTAAGCCATTATTAATTCTCTTCTTATTTACATCAGACATTATCTTATTAGTTAAATTTATTATATCTTTTATAGAGTCATTAGTGTTTAAATTAGCTCTAACAACACTATATCCCATCTCTTCATAATATTTAATCCACTTATCAGTTTCAATTTTATCACATAAATCATATTTAGTCATAATTAATATTCTAGGTTTATTCTTTATAGTATTATCTATATCAACTATTTTACTAGAATAAGGTATTCTACTATCAACTAACTCATACACTACATCAATTAGTGGTAATAACTCTCCTATTTGTCTTTTTGTTTTTTGCATATGACCTGGAAACCAGTTAATTCCGACTGATGGTAAACTTTTTGGACTATCATCCTTTTTCTTTTCTGCTCTGATTTTTCTTTTTTGATACATATCCATTTTAATCACTTCTTTCTATTTTATTTTACCTTAATTAGTATTATAATACCACTCTAATCATAAATGCTAATAAGATTGATATAACTAAACTATAAATAGTATTTTTAGGATTGACATATAACACAATGACTGTTCCTATAAAAAATCAATAAATCAATTATACTTTTTAAATCAAAATACCATATTCCAATATGAAATGACAATATAAACATTACTAAAAGAATTAGACTACTTATTATCATCGATATTTTGTTTTTACTTTTAGCATATCAACAAACATAAGCTAGTAACGGAGAAAGTAATGTAAATCTATCGTGACCTCATCGGATTAAAGCCACAAAAGAATATTGTATATAAATGATAATTAACTGTCATTTCTAAAAAAAAGCATAATACTTTGATACTTGTTCTTCTCGGAGTTTTAATAAAAATAGATATTGTTATAGAACTACAAAGTACTATAATAAATATAACTTATCCAAATATTCATTATTTATATTCAATTTCAACCCAATTTCTTCATTTAATATAAACAATAAGGACCACTATATATTTTTCTACTTCCTTTTACATTTTCAAAATCTTTTGGTTTAATAAGACACACTTTTTTGTTGAATTTATAAATCTGAGCTTTTTCTAAAACTTCAGACACAAAATAACTGCATACATATCTATTTTTTATAACAATAGGTATTCCAAAGAATCTGGGAATAATTCCTATAAAATCATATTTATACTTTAAAGAATTTAATTCCATATCATTAAGAATTTCTTTTATTGTATGCAATTGTTCTGCATTAACATCAATCTCATATATTGTACATATTGTTTTATTAAATTTTTTAAAAAAATCATCTTGTTTTTTTTGTATAACAAAACCACCATTAAAAATTGAATCAATTTTTTTTCTTCCAAAACTATATAATATATCACAATTCCTACTTAAAGAAATTGCAACATGACTATACTTATATCTTGTAAAAAATCTTACCAATTTCGATGGTATAGTATTAGTATGCAATAATATCACATATATTTTTTTCATATATTCTCCTTACTTTTACAAATATTACATTATCTATTTTTCAAAACAACAATTATACAATATTTAAGTGCTAATTATTTTTTTATTGTCAAAAAATTAGTGCTACTAGTTTTATGTTTATTCTACCAATCCAATATCTTTTATAGGAAATATAACTAATTTAGTAGTACCAGTAATATTTTTTTTATGTACAACACCAATTATTCTGCTATCTATAGAATCTCCCCTATTGTCACCCATAACAAAATAATTATCTTTAGAAATAAGTATTCCATCTTTACACAAATCCGAATCTATACTACAAGTTTTTACTTTAGTATCATCATTTATAAATTCTTCATTAATTTTTTTACCATTAATATATAAAATACCTTTATTATCTTTAATTTCATATTTTATTTTCTCTCCAGGTAACCCAATAATTCTTTTTATTAAATAAGAATTTTCAGTCTTAATAACTACAATATTAAATCTTTTTAAATTACTAAATTTATAACTAATCTTATTTAATATCATTGTATCTCCATCATGTAAAGTATTAACCATACTAGTGCCATTTACTTTAATAGGACTAAATAAAAAACTTCTAATAAGTATTACTGTAAATATTATTATTACGTAAGGTACTAACTCCTTTAATGAATCTTTGTATGTATGTTTATTTTCTTCCATTTATACCACCACTATAATTATACAAAAAAAAGCACTAAATTAACAGTACTTTCAAAATAAAAAACAAATTAATGAAGAACAAACTTATAAAAATTCTATCATTACACCTCATTAATTGATTTATAATATATACTATTTTTATAATTTATTACAATCCATTTCATAATAATATTAACTATAAAATGTACCTCTTTTTCATTTAATTCTTTTTTTCTACTGATTCCATACCATTTTTCTAAACAACCTCTACAACAAGTTGCAGTTGCATGTTGTGCAATAAATACTGGATGACCACGCATGGGAGTTTGTTTACCATCTTTAACTTCATCGAATATTTTTAATCTATTATTAATAAAATCAAATGCATGTTCCCTAACCTTATCTAATCCGATTTTATCAATATAATTAATATCTTTCTCTTTTAATTTAAAACTACTTCTAAAATTTGATTTAGAAAGTCTATATAATATTTCATCACATTTCATATATTAATTCCTTATATTATCAACTAAAATAATTATATAATATTTCTAGATAGAAAAAAAGTACCAAAATGATACTTTTAGAAATTATTACATTGTCCCTCATATACATCACATTTTTCATTTTCTTCACAACATGTATATTCAGGAGTATAAGTATGAGTATAAATATGATGATTTATTACTCTTGTATTAATAGGACATACATGTGGTACATGATGATGTATTTCTCTATGACAAACTCTTTCTACTGGACATTCATAAACTACTGGACATTCCATTCCTGGCATAGTCATATTACCATTATAAATCATAGAATTATCTTGCTTATCAACACATCTAAAATTATTCACAAAAATACACTATCCTTTCTAAGATATTGTATGTTATTTAAAAAATATTGTACTAGTATAAAAATACTATTTTATAGAAAACAAAAACCAATAGCACTGATAATACCATTGGTTCGAGTTTAAGAAAAATTGTAACAGCTAGTCCTCTAGCTAACTAAATATTATCAGTATTTAGTACAACATCTCACCATTATGAGTTTTCTTTCTCAATTACAATTGCAATACCTAGATTTGATAAGATTTTATTTATCCTTTACATAAATAAATTTTCTAATAAAACAGTTTTTCTCATAAATCAAATATAACATTAATAATTGATACCAACCCTATACTCGATACAAGAAACCAAAATTTAAAAAATATAAATTTAACAAAAATACATAAACGACTTTCTATGATAAAATAACCAAATAATCATCTCACCAATATAAAATTTATATTTTCTATTATCTCTAGGTTAATATAAGTATATGCGATTTTTTTTTGATTGTCAACCCACTTTTTTGATTTTTTTGCATTTTTAATAAATATATGTTATTATATCAATCACAAAAAGGAGATTTTATTTATGTTTAATGTCAATAATATAACCGAAATGAATATAAAAATTACAAATAACAAATTAAAATTACCTAAAGAATTAGAAACCGAATATGAGGAAATACTATATTTTCTAAAAATGCCAAATGAATTATATTTATATAGTGAAAATGATATTAAGTTGCTTACAAATAGTATAAGAAACCATTTTAGAAAAATATTAAATATAAAAGATTTTAGAAAACTAGAAAGACATTTATTCGGTAAAATGTTAGAAGATGTAAAAGTATCTAAAAATAATACGATATCTTTATCTAATAAGATTTTAGAATATTATAATTTAAGAGAATCAGTAAGACTTATAAAAGAGAAGAAACATATAAAAATACTAAAAAAGGAGAACTAATCTCCTTTTTAAAATGGCATTTTAAAATTTCCACTATTCATTTGTTTCATCATAACTTTCATTTGTTCAAATTGTTTTAAAAGTCTATTAATTTCTTCAACGCTTCTTCCACTACCCTTACTTATTCTTAATTTTCTAGAATTTTTTAAAACTTCAGGATGTCTTCTTTCATAAGGAGTCATAGATAATATTATAGCCTCTATATGAGCAAAATCTTTTGGATCTACATTAATATTATTTAGTCCCATTTTTCTTGCACCAGGAATAAGTTTTAACATATTCTCAAGTGGTCCCAATTTTTTTATTTGTTTTAAATTAGTTAAAAAATCTTCTAAATCATATTTACCTTTGCCTATTTTTTTTGCTAAATCTTTTGCTTCTTCTTCATCTATAACATCATTAACTTTTTCTGCTATAGATAAAATATCACCCATATCTAATATTCTTTCAGCCATTCTTTCTGGATAAAATTCACTTAATCCATCCATTTTTTCGCTAGTACCTAAAAATTTAATTGGAATATTAGTCAAATGTCTAACAGATAAAGCAACCCCACCTTTAGTATTACCATCCATTTTAGTCAATATTGCACCAGTTAGTGGTAATTTATCATTAAACCCTTTAATAACGTTAATTGCGTCCTGTCCCATCATAGCATCAATTACTAATAATACTTCATCAGGCTTAGCAAATTCATTTATCTCTACTAATTCATCCATTAATTTTTCATCAATATGTAATCTTCCAGCTGTATCTATAATAATATAATCATAATTATTTTCTTTAGCATATTCCAAAGCATCTTTTACAATATCTAAAGGATTAATATTACCTTCGCTAAATACTTTTATATTAAGCTCTTTACCAATTGTTTCTAACTGGTCAATTGCTGCAGGTCTATAAACATCACAAGCTACTAATAAAGGATTCTTTTTATATTTCTTTCTTAACATATTAGATAACTTACCCACAGTAGTAGTTTTACCACTACCTTGTAATCCAACCATCATAACAATTGTCGGTTTTTTAGTTGTTTCTAAAGGAACATAATCAGTACCTAATAAAGTAACTAATTCATCTTTAACCAATTTAATAAAAACTTCATCAGGTTTTAAACTTTTACTAACTTCCATCCCTATAGCTTTCTCTTTAACATTTCTAACAAATTCTTTAACAACCTCATAGTTTACATCAGCTTCTAACAAAGCCATTCTAATTTCTCTAATAGCATCGCCAATATTATCTTCAGTAATCTTACCCATACCTCTAATATTCTTTATTGCATTGCTAATTCTATCTCCCATATATTCAAACATTTATATCACCTTAACTTCTATAATATCAAAAATAATATATAATTCATAGTATTTATTAATGAATTTTAACAAATATAAATACATTTATAAAAATACAAACTAAAGTATACAAAAATATTAGAAAATATTGTAATAACTTTTTAAAAAACTTATCACTAATTCTACTTCTCATAAAAACAACATTATTAGCTAAAAACAAAGAAAATAATGCACCAATATAATCATATTGATTTTTTATAAAAACTAATAAGAATAATCCTACCATAAAATTACATATAATATCTAAATAAAACTTAAATTCACTCTTTTTTTTATAATAACATATAAACATATCTACAACTACTGTTATAAGTATCATAAGAATATATTTATAAGTATCAAAATAAAAATTACATAATATATACACTAATATATTAGAAATTAAAATAAATAAATATTTTAAATATAAAACTTTATTATTCATAATATACCTCCATAAAATTTAAAAGAAGGATTAACATCCTTCATCAGTAGTACAAACACTAGCATTAATTTGATCAATCAAAGATTGATAAGAATGTTTTAGTTCTAATACTTGTTCTTTATTTAATTCATCTGTAGAATTCACTTGTGAATCTACAGTTTTAAAGTGTAATCCTATATAAGCACCATTTTTTATAAATACAACAGTTGGAACTAACATTTTCTTCATATCTTTTCTAGGACTATCTTCATCAAAATAAGTATTTATATCATTTCCAATAATACTAATTATATTTTCATAAATTTTAGATTTTTCTTCATCACCATTTTCATAAGCATTTCTTAAACTTTTAAAATCATAATAATATAATGTATCAATATTATTTTCTTTTAAAGTATCTAATAAAACTGGTAAAGCTGTCCTACACCAATTACAATCAGCCCATCCAAAGTATATAACATTAGTACCTTTAGTCAATTTTTCAACAATATTATCATCACTCAAGTAAACAACATTATTATCATTAGGTATAGTAATATTCTTCAAAACATAATCACTTGATAATTCCATACCATTTACTTTTTCATATTCATCTTTAAACTTTATTTCATCTTCTGTATAAGTAACAGTAACCTCATCTTTTTTCATAGAAAATAAAACTGCTACCATAACTAAAACAATTAATATAACACTTATAATAATTATTACTCTTTTTTTCATAAACTTCTTCCTAACTAAGCAAAATTATATCAATCAAATAAACTAATTTCAATTATTTATTAATATTTATATTAATATTTTCATTATATTTATTAAAATCAATATTTAATAATATTACATAACCTACTGTAATTCCTATTTCAATTGTAAATACACATATTAACAATACTTTTAATATTTTACTAACTAAAGTACGTTTCATATAATCACCTAAAAATATTATAAAATAAAATCAAATTTTTTACAATTGCAAAAAATACATTTTTTTGATAAAATATCACACGAAGAGGTGTAAATATGAGATTACCAAACATAAAAATATTAGATGAATCAAATAAAATATTAAGACAAGTTAGTAAAGAAGTAACTTTTCCGTTAGATGAAAAATTAAAACAATTAATAGATGATTCATTAACTTATCTAGAGATGAGTCAAATGGATGAATATATAGAAAAATATGATTTAAGAGCAGGAATGGGTTTGTCTTTTGTACAAATAGGTATATTAAAAAGAATATTTGTTATTTCTGAAGAATTAGATAATGGAAAATTTAAAAGATACGTTTTAATTAATCCAAAAATAATATCTAAAAGCGAGGAAATGATATATGTTGGCGAAGGAGAAGGATGTTTAAGTGTCAATAGACCAGTAGAAGGAATTGTTCCAAGACATGCAAGACTAAGAGTTGAAGCATATGACGTCGATGGAAACAAATTTCAAATACGTGTAAGAGAAGATATTGCGGTAGCATTTCAACACGAAATTGATCATTTAAATGGAATTCTATTCGTTGATAAAATAGACCCTAAAAATCCATATAAAAACATGGAACATATGAGAGAAATATAAAAACGAGCATTAAAGCTCGATTTTTTTATCTTCCAGACCAGTATATGCCTTTATTTGGTAATCCTAAAGTCTTTTGAGGATCGTATGTATTAGCTAAGAAAGTACCATATGTCAAATATGTTTTACCATACCATCCATTAGCCAAAGTGAAATGTAAATGTGCTCCAGTAGAACATCTTTCCCATCCAAAAGTTCCTCTGCCACCACCAACAGTTCCAACTACAGTACCACTAGTAACTTGATCTCCTAAACTAACATTGATAGTTAAAAGATGCATATACATAGATGTAACTTGTTTTCCATTAATAGTATGGAAAACATAAACTTGATTACCTCCACAAGAAGCTTTTCTAATAATTTTACCTACCATACCATTTGCAGTAGCGTAAACATTAGTACCTTCACTATTACCACCAATATCAATTCCGCTATGGAATTTAGTTCCAGAACCAGATAATGGATTAGTTCTATAACCATAATAACTAGTAATAACTCCACGATTAAGAGGTCTCATATAACCTGTATCTCCTTTAATAGAAACACACTCATTTAAATCTTGATCATCTTTACAACCTAAATTTTTATAATAATTAATTAACTCTTGTGTAGAATTAATTTCATCTTGAACATCCATAGTATCTTCACTAATTTGTTCAAGTTTATCTCCTAATGATTCAATCTTATTTCCAAGTTCATCAATTTGTTTATTTAATTCTACTTCCCTATTAGCCAAATCAACTTGTAATTGTTCATTTTTTTCTATCAAATCATTATATTTATCAATTTGTTCATTATTATAATCTATAATTTGTTCAACAATAGCATATCTATAAACCAAATCTTCATAACTCTTGGCATCAAATACATACTCTAAATAAACATTAGAACCATCAGTTAATTGATAAGTAGACATAGTTTTCTTAATACTTTCTTTAGTATCATCTATATCTTTATTTAAAGCAACTATATCTTCCTTTGCTTGTTCAACTTTACCTTGATTAACATTTATCTCATTTCTAGCATTTAGTATAGATTGATTACTACTCGCAATCTGTCCCTGAGTAAGTTTCTTTTCATTATCTTTTTGTGCTTTCTTACTCCTTAAACTAGCAAGTTCATTTTTTAACTCTCCTAAAGTTTTAGCATTAGTTTTAGCATTAGGACTTATAAAAGTATATATTGCCAAAAATAATATACAAAATACCAATAAAACTTTACTTAACTTTTTCATATTTTTAAATACTTTCTAACCGCTCTAGCACTAGCAAACATACCAACTGCTCCACCAATAATTAAAAGTGCTAAAGAAGTACTATAAATAATTAAATTAGGTTTAGTTAATTCAACTAAATTAGATAAAATAACACCACCCATAGATTCATAAAAATAAGTATAACCAAATATAGTAAGTATTACAGGAATCAAACTACCAAAAATACCAAGTAACAATCCTTCAAATATAAAAGGTAATTTAATAACTGTATTACTAGTACCAACTAATCTCATAATATTTATTTCATTTCTTCTACTAAATATAGTAATCTTAATAGTATTAGTAATTAAGAATATAGTAACTACTACTAAAGCTATAACAATTACCCAACAACCCTTCTTAATAACATCAAATACACTAACCATTCTATCTACCATAGTTTCACCATATTTAACTAAAGTAACTTTATCAATATTTTTAATAGTACTAGCAGTTTCTTTTATTTTATTTATATTTTTAACTTTTAATATATAAGTACTTTGTAAAGGATTTTCATCTTCTCCCCAACTATCCGTTATTTTCTTAAATGTTTCATTTTCACTACTCATATTATTTTTTATTTCATCTTTACTTCTAAAAGTAATACTATCTATATTATCTATATTATTAAGTTCACTCTTAACATTATTTATTTCTTCATCACTTGCTTTATTATCAACAAATACTATCATAGTTAAATCTTTTTCTATTTTATCAGTCATATCAGTTACATTCTCTGTAGCAAGTATTGCCAATGCGACTAATATTAATGTTATTACAGTACATGAAATACTAGCAACAGAAAGACTTAAATTACGAAATATACTTTTAAAAGAATCTCTTATACTTCTATTAAATATTCTTATCAGCTTCATCATCGTATTTTCCTTTCTTTTTATCACTTACTATAACACCATTTTTTATAGTAATAACACGTTTTTTTAATCTGTTAACTATATCTTTATCATGTGTAGCCATTACTACAGTAGTTTCTAACTCTTTATTTATATTTGTAATTACATCCATAATTTCTTTTGATGTATCAGGGTCTAAATTTCCTGTAGGTTCATCACATATGATAAGCTTAGGCTCATTAACTATAGCTCTTGCTATACAAACTCTCTGTTGTTCTCCGCCAGATAACTCATGTGGATAACTTCTATATTTATCTTTTAGTCCTACTCTATCTAGTGCTTTTAATACAAGTTTCTTTATTTCATCACCAGCCATACCATAACTTTCTAATGGATAAGCAACATTTTCATATACAGTTAATTTTGGCAATAATTTAAAGTCTTGAAAAACTATTCCTATTTTTCTTCTAAGTTTATATACTTTACTATTACGTAATTTAGCAACGTTAACACCACCTACATAAACTTCTCCTTTATTAGGCTTTTCTTCTCTATATAGTAATTTTAATAAGCTACTTTTACCACTTGCAGTTGGACCAATTAGAAAGACAAATTCTCCTCTTTCAATACTTAAATTTCCATCAGCAAGAGCAGTAACACCATTTTTATACACTTTATAACAATTTTTTATTTTAATAAATTCCATTAACTACTCCACCTTACTATAAAAAGTATATCACAAAAAAAAGACAATTTAAACATAAAGTCGAAAATTGTCAATTTTTTACAAAAAAAGAGTTTAATTAAAACTCTAATTTATTATCTTTCAGCCCAAGTTGCAAAATTATCAGTAGCACTTCCACCAGTTAATTCACCATCAGTACCTAATCCAGTAACTACAGCATTATCTGCATCAACCCAAGTACCAGCAGTATTTTTAACAACAGGCATAACTTTTACTGTAGCAGTAACAGTTTGAGTTTTACTAGCATCTTGATTAGCAACATTCTTATAACCAAATTTAACAGTATAAGTTTTAGCTGCTGCACCTTTAGCTAAAGTTTGAACTCCAGATATAATTTGAGTTCCAGTAGCATTTAATGAACCTGAATTAACAACTGTATCACCATCATATAATGTATAAACAAAATTTGCTGTATCTTTAATTCCATTAGCTATATCAATTAATTGAATAACATAAGTATTGTCTCCAGCATTATCAGTATCATTTTCAACAGTAAATGCTACAGGATCAGTAATTCCATCTTTAGCAGCAGGAGTAAAATCTGCAGTTCTAGGGAAAGTATCATTTGTAAATTTAGCATCAGCAGTAATAGCACTTAAACCAATTATTGCATTATTACTTTTATCTTTTTCACCAGTATCATATCTTGATGCAGATGGATCATAATAATGTTTACCATCACTTACCCATCCAGGTAAAACGTTTTGAGCTTCAAGTTTTTTAGTTTGTGCATATTTAATTACTAATTTACCAGCAACTACATCTACACTCTTATCGGCAGTATTACCTTTAACTTGAGCAGTGAAGTATGCATATGTAAATCCAACGATTGACAAAGCTACAACAAACATAGCAACTATAGCTACAGCTATCTTTCCATTATTTTCTGATTTCATTTTTTCTTCATCCTTCCTTCTATAATAAAATCATATCAAACAAAAAATATGTTGTCAATTTAAAATTTACATTTTTTTCATTTTTTTGAAAATATTTTACATAGAAAAAAATAATAGAAATTAATTCCATTATTATTTATTTTGTAACATATTTAACATATCAATCTTAAACATATCTTTAGAAGCATTAGCTTTACTTATCATAACACCTTTATATGTTGTTAATTCAGCCATATGACCTTCTAATAATATATCAGTTGGTGTAATAGTATCTAACATAACAACATTTTGTTCTTTATATACTATATATTTTAATGTAACATCACCATGAATTTGTTTAAACATATGGTCACTTGGTAATTTTAATTCATAAGTTTCAGTTTTATCAACTTTATTTTTACTAATTAATTCACCAATAAAATTACCTTTTCTTAATTCCGGATAATACTCAAAGTTTAATTTCTTATAAGCAAGCATATTATATTTTTTTAATGCTCTCTCTAATTTTTTAAACTCATTCTCATTAATATAATCTAAAATAAATCCTTTCATTTAAATAACCCCCTTATTTCAAATGTGTATAAATTATAGCACATATGTTTGTTTTTGTCAAATTATGTAAAGCGAACATTTTTTTATACGATTTTGTCTAACATTTCTACTATTTTATCAAACACTTCTCTTTTATTATTACTTCTACCAATTAGAGTAACTTTAATAGATTCATTATAAAATTTATTAATATTTTTATCATAAATACTTATAAATACTTCATTATTTAAACCTCTCTTGTTATTTATATCTTCTTTATTCAATTTACCTGTAACTCCAATACCGTAATCTGAATCAGTATATTTTGAAATGCATTTACTCATTTCCATAGCAGTATCAATACTATATACAGAATATTTATCTATTATATCTTTATCTACACCCATTTTAATTTTGTAAGGATTAGAATAAGTTACAGCACCAAATTTAAATATCAAACTAGAATCACTTACATTAGTTATTTCATTACAAATATATCCTCCAGTACAAGATTCCATACAAGATACAGTTTTATTCAATTTAATCAATCTTTGTACAATTTCATTCATATACTAAACCTTCCTTTTCAAAATACGTTTTTTTACATTACTATATTTATATTTTAAATAAAATTCATCCACTATCTTTTTATAATTATCAGGTATATAATGATTTACTTCATCTATTAAATATTGAGGTACACCATAATAACTTTCAGCAATAGCACAAGTCAAAACTAAAACATCAGTCATAGACGACATATTTGTAAACAATGATACATTTGAATTCATTATTTTTTCTCGCTCTTTTTTAGTTCTCTTAGATTTATTTTTCAATGCTTCTATTTCTAAAACTTCATAAATAGAACCAGCTACATCTCCAATAATAGCTCCATACATATTTTTACCTCCCATATAGAAAAAAACTCATCAAGAGTTTATTCTGCATCAACACACTTACCTTCACCAGGTTTATCTCCTTTTTGATAAACTTGACCTACCAAAGAACAACCTGACTTAGTAATAGAATCTTTTAAATAACCCCCAAAATAATTTACAAGTCCAATTGTAATAACACTAATAAGTGCAATAATTAGTACGTATTCAACTAAAGCTTGACCTTTTTTATTCATAACCATTCACCTACTATACTTCAAGTATAATTGATTTACTAATTATTGTCAAACATTATATTTGCTTCTTTTAAATGTTCTTTCGCTTTATCAGTAGTCATTCTACCTCTAGGAGTTCTCTTTATAAATCCTTCTTGTAAAAGATATGGTTCAACTACATCCTCTATAGTTGAAACTTCTTCTCCAATGCTTGCTGCAATTGTTTCAACTCCAACAGGTCCACCATTAAATTTGTTAATTAAACTTGTTAAATACTCTAAATCAACTTGTTCTAAGCCATATTTATCAACTTTAAGCCTTTTTAAAGCACTATCTGTTATTTCTTTGTCAATTACGCCATCACCAATAACACTAGCAAAATCTCTTACTCTTTTAAATAATCTATTAGCAATTCTAGGAGTCTTTCTACTTCTTTTAGCTAGTTCATAAGACGCATCATCAGTTATTTCCATACCTAGTACTCTACTTGTTCTTTTTATAATTTGATTTAATTCATCTTCACTATAATAATTAAGTTTAGAAACTATCCCAAATCTATCTCTTAAAGGACTAGATAAATCTCCAGCACGAGTAGTTGCACCAACCAATGTAAAAGGCGGTAAATCAATTTTTATATTTCTAGTATTTCCCTCTGTTCCAACAACTATATCAAGTTCAAAGTCTTCCATAGCAGGATAAAGAATTTCCTCAATGAACTTTGGTATACGATGTATTTCATCAATAAATAATACATCACCAGGTTCTAATGTAGAAAGTATTGCTGCTAAATCACCACTTTTTTCAATAGATGGCCCAGTAGTTGTCTTTATATTACTACCAAGTTCATTTGCAATAATATGAGCCAAAGTTGTTTTACCTAGTCCTGGAGGGCCATATAATAAAACATGATCTAATGATTCATTTCTCATCTTAGCAGCATCAATAAATATTTTTATATTTTCTTTTACTTCCTCTTGTCCAACATAATCTTTTATATATTGTGGTCTTAAAGTATTATCTACTTCACCATTCAATAATTCTTTAGAAACTAACCTATCATCCATAAAATCACTTTCCTAACAACTTTAATGCTTCTTTAATTTGATTTTCCAAACTCAAATCATTATCTACTTTATCTATTATTTTCTTAATATCATTACTCTTATATCCCAAACTTTCTAAAACCTCAATAAGTTCTCTAGAATCATATTGAAATAAATCTGTTTGAGTAGTAAGCTTACCTTTTAAATCCAATATAATTTGTTTAGCAACTTTATCACCAATTTTAGGAAATCTAGTTAAATATGTTACATTATCACTATTAATAGCATCATATATTCCCTTAATATTTCCACTAGCAAATAAAGGCATAGCCATTTTAGGCCCTATTCCCTTGACATTAATTAACTTTAAAAATAAATTTTTTTCTTCCAAACTCTTAAAACCATATAAACTATTTTCATCTTCTTTTATATGATTATATAAATATACTTTACATTCTTCATTTAATTTAAAACTATATGGATTAGATACAAAGATAGAATAACCAATATTATTATTATCTAATATAATATAGTTACCATCATATCCTACTACCATACCTTTTATATAACTGTACATTATATCAACTCCTAAAATAATATTATCATACATTCGTTTGTATATCAATAGTATCTTAAATATTTTATTTATTTTCTATTTTTTTATTTTCTACAATATATTTATAATTTAAGTTATTGTTTGATGTTATTAAAGTTTCTCCAAGATTTTTTTCTAAATCTTCTTTTGCAGATTTAGCAGCATGTCCACCTAATTTTGCTATTTTTTTATTTTCTTCAAGTCCTTGTGGTTTATGTTTTTTAGCTAGTTCTTCCGTTGCAGCCTCTCCTAAATCTGTAAGAATAACCTCAATTCTAGACATATTATCTCTTAAATTTTCTTTACGTATTCCTTTATATTCTTTATATTGTTTTGCATTCATACCAGACCATTCTTCATATATTGTATTAGTTAATATAGCATACTCTACTCCATCTTTGATGCCGTTATTATTCCATACTTTAGTTAATTTTTTTCGATTAACAATAACCTTCATTCTTGCTTCAATCCATTCTAATGAATATCCTTTTTTAAGATACAAATCTATCATTTCATCAACACCCTTAGATGGATCAAATACTTCATCAACTTTTTGTCTACCAAGCTTAGCAAGCCAAAGCTTAAATGGTTCTGCCTTTGGACTAGGAACTGATTCAATTAATCTAAATATACCCTCAGTATCTAATGTATCCGTTTGCCTCAATTTACCATCTTGAGCTTTCATTTTTAAACGTACGATTTTTTCGTACAATTGACTTCCTTCATTATTAAGTTTAATTTTTAAATCAGACCAATATCTTTTAGGAATATTACTATCAGTTAAAGCACTAATAACATCAACTACACTAAAGTAATATTCTTCTTTCTCCTTATCCCATACACTTCTAATTTTCTTATTTTCAAAAAGATTTGAAATTGTTTTTATTTTATTTTCATTCACAAGTAAAACCCTCCTTAACTCTTATATAACTTGTAAACAAAGCATAGCACTAAATACATTTGTTTGTCAATAAAAATATGCATTATATTTTTAAATTATTATATAAAGTATTTATAGAATTTTAATATTTGTATCTTTTATATTTTTTTAAGCAATTTATAATAACAATTTTTCAACTTTATTAATAAACTATATTAGATAGATTAGGAGGTATTAATATGTACTACTATGGATACAATGGAGGTTATAACCAAGGTTATAACTATAATCCTTGTTGTAATACAACATATGCAGGAACTACAAACGGTTATGGTTGGGGTGCTGCATTATGGATAGTTCTATTCATTTTATTAGTAATCATAATCGGAGCAGGTTGGACTTGGAATACTCCTGCAAACTAAAAGATGAGCCAAACTCATCTTTTTCTATTCACCAATTGTATTTACTTCATTAACTGGTTCTTCTATTTTTTCTTTTTCAGGTTCTTTAACTTCAGTTACTTCTTTTTCTTTATTTACAATAACTAAATTTTTATCTTCGTCTACTGTAATTTCAATATCTTTACTTCCACTAAAGTTATCTTCAAATTTTACATCAGTTTCTTCTTTTACTTCTTCTTTTACTTCTTCTTTTTGTTCTTCATTTATTGAATCAACATTAGTTTCTAAAGTTTCTTCAGTCTTTTCACTAGTTGCAGGTTTATTATATACAATATCTCTAGTTTCTCCATCTACTCTAGTAATAATTATACTTCCATCTTCTTTAACTTCATATTCATAATTAACACCATTTAAAGTAAATTTATTACTTAAAATTGTTACTTTATATATATTAGCCATATCAATAGTTTTTTTATCTTTAGTACTGATTTCTTTATCAGTATCAATATATAAGTAACCAGTAATATTTAAATTAGATAAATCAATTTTATCAACTAAATAAACATTACCCTTTATATTAATTTCTGCTTTATTTTCTAATTCGTCACTAGTAATATCTTTTACTGCAATATCTTTATTTTCTTCTACTTTACTATAATCAATTTCATTATTTTCATTATCTCTTATTTCACCAACAGTTTCTTCCTTACTGCCATCATTCATATAAACGATATCATAAGAATTAATTTCATTTAATTCAAATACAGCATTAGTATTACCAACTACAACTTTAACAATAATATTATATTTTTTAGTTGGTTCTAACCCACTAACCTCAATTTTACTATCATATAAATTGTAAGTATCAACACTATTTGCATCACTACTTCTTAATGCATAATATACTTTATATTCTTTATCTAAATTTAATACATTAACACTAATAATATCATCTTTAGAAACAATTATTCTATCATTCGAACTAACAATATTATTATTTAAACTTAAATTAACTTTTACATTAGTTAAATCAACTACTTCTTCTGTTTGTTTATTATCATTGTTATTATTTTTTATACCAACAATACCATACATAGATAAATGTGTTGTAGTAAATTTAATAAATCCATCACTTACACTAGTGTCAAATACTTCATCAGTTATTACACCACTATCATTAACATATACAACTTTATATTCATCATAACCAATCAATTCACTAGTTAATGGAATACTAACATTAATAACTGAATTACTAACATTTTTCTTAATATTATCATTAGTATATAAAGATATATCATATAAACCAATAACATTATTATTTTTTAAGTATTCATTAATATCTAACTTTTTACTAATCAATTTATCAGTATCTAATATTTCTTCACTTAACTTATAATTATAAACAATTTTATTTTCACCATCTATAACACTTTTATAAACATTATTATTAGTAGTAGCATTATCAACTACTTCACTACTATTATTAACTTGTTTAACAACATTCTTTTTCTTAGTAGTAGTAACCTCTGTTGTCTTAACTTCTGTAGTTTTTTTAGTGGTACTATTTTTATCTTTATCACCACTCACTAAAGATTTATTATTAAAATGTACTATAAGTACTATTCCTAATAATATAAGTAATACTATTCCTATTACAAAATATTTTGTTTTCTTGTCATCTAATTCCAAATTAAACACCCTACCTTCAAATAGAAGTATAAATATAAAACAAAAAAAAGTAAAGATTAACAATTAAATTTTTACCTTTACTTTACATTATTTAAATAAATCTTTATATATTTCATCATAGTTTTTAACTAATTTTATATTTATTTTTTCTTTAATATTTAATGGTATATTATCTAAATCAACTTTATTATTTAATGGCATATAGATAGTTTTAATACCATTATTATAAGCACCAATAATTTTTTCTTTTATACTTCCTACAGCAAGTACATCACCATTTAATGTAACTTCACCTGTCATAGCAACATCATCTGGTATTAGTTTATTTTTTAGCATACTCAGTATAGCAGTTGTAATTGCAATACCTCCACTAGAACCATCTTTTTTTATTCCAGCATTAAGTAAATTTATATGTATATCTAAATTACTAATATCACTCTTTATATATTTTTTATATTTTATTAAACTTAATGAAACTCTAATACTTTCTTTTAATATATCAAGTGCATTACCAGTTGTAATTATTTCACCACTACCAGGTATAGTAACACATTCTATTCTCTGAACATTTCCTCCATAAGGATTACATCCAAGACTATTTACAACACCTTTATGGTTATCAATTTCTTCTTTAACATACTTTATATCACCTAATACTTTTGTTACATAAAGTATAGTAACTTCTCTACTTTTAACATTATCTAAACAATAATTTCTTATTAATCTTTTTAGTATTCTAGATAATTCACGTACACCAGATTCTTTTGTATAATTATCTATTATATAAAGTAATACATCATCATCAAACTTTATATTTTTAATACCATATTTTTTTATTATATCTGGTATCAAATATTTTCTAGCAATATCAATTTTTTCATATTCAGTATATGAATTAATTTCAATTATTTCTAACCTATCTCTTAACGCAGAAGGTATATCATTAATATTATTAGCAGTAAGTATAAACATAACTTTAGATAAATCAAAAGGTTCTTCAATATAGTTATCAATAAATATATTATTTTGTGCTTCATCTAATATATCTAATAATGTATTAGAAGGATCCCCCTTATAATCATGACTCATCTTATCTATTTCATCTATTAATATTACAGGATTCATTACACCACATTTATTAATTCCTTGTATAATTTTACCAGGATTTGCTCCTAAAAACGTTCTTCTATGTCCAACAAGTTCACTTGAATCATTTAATCCACCAACACTAATTTTATAAAATTCTCTATTAAGTGCTTCACTTATACTTATACCAAGTGTAGTTTTTCCAACTCCAGGTGGCCCAACTAAACATAGTATAGGACTAGAAACATCATTATTAATATTTTTTATACTAACAAATTCTAATATTCTTCTTTTAATATTATCCAATCCATAATGTGTATTATCTAAATATTTTTTTATTTTTTTAATATCAGTTTCTTCAACTTTATATTTATTCCAAGGAAGATTTAATACCCATTCCAAATAATTTCTTATAACAGAAGCATCAGGATTATTATCATTAGTATATTCATATCTACTAATCTCATTTTTAAACTTATTTCTAGTTTTATCAGATATTTCTAGACTATCTAACAAAGTATTATAATTATTTATTTCTAACTGTTTATCAGTTAATATTCCTAATTCATTATTTAATTTATTAATCTTTTCCTTTAAAATAAAATCTCTTTGTTCTTTTTCAAATTTTTCTCTTATTTCATCATCAATCTTAGTATCCAAATTTAAAACTTCTAATTCTATATTAATATCATTAATTAGTTTTTCTGCTCTCTTAACATAATCAAACTCATTCATATAATATAATTTCTTAGATTGATCCATAGGTAAGAAAGAAACAATTATATCAGTTAACATATCTAAATCAGTTATTTTTTCTATACTAGATACTATAAGGTTACTAGCCTCAGCATTTAAAAGTATATATTGATTAACTAAATCTTTTAATTTTCTAACCAAAGCAGTTTCTCTAACTTCATCATTATTTCTAACATATAATCTTTTAACAGTACTTTTAAGTATTCCTACATTATTTTGAAAATATTCTATTATTTGTACTCTATTAAGCCCTTTTATCACAATTCTATAATTATTATTAGGCAATTTAATTTTAGTTTTAATTTTACCTATAACACCAACTTTAGGTAAATCACTAACATTAGGTTTTTCTTCAATTAAATTTATTGGACTAATAACTAATATATTAGAATTATAATTCTTAATAGAATCATCAATAGCATTCTTAGATATATCATTATTAATCTCTAAACGTATCTCTTGATTAGGAAGTAGTATTAATTTTTTTAATAGTAAAATACTTAAATTTTCTTTCATACTACTTCCTCCTTCGTAATGATTTTTATTATAAACACTTATTTCATTTTTGTAAACATTTTTAAACAAAAAAAAAATCAAATTTTCATTTGATTTCCTAAATTGAAATTTGAACCGCACCACTAGGGTGCGGCTTTTTGATATAATA
>URLV01000005.1 GCA_900548725.1 uncultured Mycoplasmatota bacterium | reverse complement strand
TTACAAAATAAAAGACAAATAAGTAAAATTTCTACCTATTTGTCAACAGTCTGAAAGAATAATAAATAAATATTTATAAATTATTCTTTTTTTATATATAATAGTATTGACGATTGAATATTTATTCAACTATAATATAATTGTAAGGAGAATTAGTATGCCAATCAAAACAAATTTAATGTGCGACTGCAATGTAATTCACGAAAACAAAGTAAAAGAATCTAAAAAAAATATGCTAAAACTAAGAACAATAGAAGATATGTCTAATTTTTTTAAAATATTAGGTGAACCAACAAGAATAAAAATACTTAATACTTTAGATAATAATGAGATGTGTGTTTGTGATATAGCAAATGTACTTAACATGACAAAATCAACAATATCTCACCAACTAAATATTTTAAGAATAAATAACATAGTAAAATATAAAAAAGTAGGCAAAGAAGTATATTATACTTTAGATGATGAACATGTAAAAAAAGTTTTTGAAATTGCGTTATCACATATAGGTCATAAAGGAGAAAAAGAATGAAAAAATACAAATATAATATTAATAATTTAGATTGTGCCAATTGTGCTAGAGAAATAGAAGAAACATTAAACAAAAGAATTGATATGAACAATGTAATAGTAAATTTCAACACATCAATTTTATCTTATGAATCAGAAAAAGAATTTACATTAAATGAATTAAACAGCATAGTAAAAAGTATAGAACCAGACTCATACTTATCTGAAGAAAAAATAGAAATAAAAAAAGAATATCACTTAAGTATTTTAATAATTGCAATAATTATATGTACGATATCTTACTTTCTAAAAATACCAAAATTCATAAAAATAATATTATATATAATATCATATAGTTTATTATTATATAGAACAACAATCAACACAATAAAGTTATTATTGAAAAATCATAGCATAAACGAAAATTTATTGATAACAATATCATGCATAGGAGCTTTACTATTAGGTGAAGTAATGGAAGGTATGATGGTAATCGTACTTTATACAATAGGAAAAATATTAGAAGAAAAAGCAATCAACAACTCTAGGCGTTCTATAAAAGATTTATTAGACATTAAAGAACCATATGCTAATTTAAAAAAAGATAACAAAGTAGAAAGAATCGAAGTAGAAAAGATAAATATAGGAGATATATTAATTGTTAAAAAAGGCGAAAAAGTTTCAGTAGATGGAGTAATTGTAAAAGGTAATTCATCATTCGATATGTCTAGCTTAACAGGAGAATCAGATTTAGTAGAAAAACACGTAAAAGATGAACTATTATCAGGTTCAATAAATATGGGCGAAGTAATAGAAATGAAAGCTACTAAAGTATATAATGATTCCACAGTGGCTAAAATATTAGACTTGTTAGAAAGTGCAACTGATAAAAAAACTAAAACAGAAACAATGATATCAAAGATATCAAAAATATATACTCCAACAGTAATAATACTTGCTATCTTAATAATTATATTTTTACCATTATTTTTTGATGTTAAATTAACTGATGCAATCTATAGAGGACTAACATTCTTAGTAATATCATGTCCTTGTGCAATAGCAATAAGTATACCCTTATCTTATTTTACAGGAATTGGTGTTTCAAGTAAAAAAGGTATATTAATAAAAGGTAGTGATTATTTAGATAATTTAAGCAATGCTAAAAATATTATATTTGATAAAACTGGTACTTTGACATATGGAACTATGTATGTTACATCTATAGAAATATTTGACCAAGAATATACACTTGAAAAAATTTCAGAAATATTAAAAAAAGGTGAATCATTTTCAAATCATCCAATTTCAAAAGCAATAATGCAATTACCAGGAAAAAAAGTTAATAACAAGGATGTAAAAAACTTCAAAGAAACTGAAGGAAAAGGAATAGAATTTGACTTAAATAAAAAACATATAAAAATAGGAAATAAAAACTTATGTAATTGTAACGATAACACAACTTTACATTTAAATATAGATGGTTCACATGTAGCATCAATAACAATTGATGATGGAATTAAAGATGATGCATTAGATACAATATATGAATTAAAAAAACAAGGATTAAAAACTTATATGTTTACAGGAGATAAAAAAGATATTGCTCTAACAATTGGAAATTTACTTGGCATAGATGAAATAAAATATGAAATGTTACCAACAGACAAATTTGAAAATTACCAACAAGTTAGTAGTACAGGAACTACAATATTTGTAGGTGATGGAATAAATGATGCTCCCGTTTTAAAAAGAGCAGATATAGGTATATCAATGGGTAATGTTGGTTCTGATTCTGCAATTGAAGCTAGTGACATAGTATTAATTTCAGATGAAGTAATTAAAATACCTGAGGCAATTAACATATCTAAATATACAAAACACATAATAAAACAAAATTTAGTATTTGCAATGTCAATCAAAATAATCATATTATTATTAAGTGTATTTGGTTTTGCAAATATGTACTTAGCTGTATTTGCAGATACGGGAGTTACACTATTAACAATTTTAAATACTTTAAGAATAACAAAAAAATAAGGACACAAAGTCCTTTTTCTATTTCAACAATTAATTCCACATAACGGTATATGTACCTTCTCCATTAGGATAAATATCATCCATTTCAATAACATAATCTAGAATTGGACTATAAACAATATCAGAATATCTTTCATATGTTTTTGCACGTAATCCTTTACCCAATGACTCTGCTGTATAAATATTTTTATCATCAATCCCTATTATTAAAGCAGCATGACCGTTTTTAGCAATATAATCTCCAACTTTATAAGTACCATTTTTCATATAATCAAAAGTAATTTTTTTATGAACTCCTAAATCTGATAACTCATCATTTAATTCTACAAAATCACCAGCACCAACATCTCCAACATCAAATCCACCATTGTACATAGCCCAAGTTACAAAACCGCTACAATCAAGTCCATTAGCTTGATTAATTCCCATAGGATTGCTATATAATGGACATCCCCAAGGTTTAGGACCAGTTAAAGTACTAGCATTTTGCATTAAATCTTTATATTTAACCGAAGATAAATATAAGCCTTTGTGATAAAATCTTCCTTCACCATCTATGGTTCTATGTAATCCATGATTATTAATTCTACCATTTTCTGCAAAATAACTTATATTATAAGGGAATTCTAAAGTTAAAAATCGTGCTGCAGCAGTTACTCCGCCTCTAGTTCCAACACCCGCCTCTTTAACACGGGATTTTAAAATTTTATCTAAAATCAAATTTTCTTCTTCGCTATATCTATTGCAAGTCAAAGTTATTTTGTTTTCATTTATTTGTGGTGGAGTAATTAAATCAGTTACAACAATTTTAAAACTTTTCTTATTTCCATCATTTAATTTAACAAAAATATTTGTTTCGCCAACACTTAATCCATAAATAACATCATCTTCAACTTTAACAATATTATTTTTTTCCACAAACCATTTATAATTAATATTATAATTTTCTGGATAGTCAAATTTTAATTCAATTTTTTTCTTTCCACCTAATGCTAAATAGTACACATCTAACATATCTATATTACTACTTATTTTACCATCAAACTTTTCAACAACTTCATATTTTTTAGAAATCACATTAAAATTATTTCTAATAAAAAAATTATATTTTCCCTTTTTTAAATAAAATTTACAATTTTCTATATTAACCCAATTTTTATTATCAATTGAACAAAATAAATTAGTTCTAGGATTAATATATAAAACATTTACTAAATATTCATCACTATCATTAACAATGTTATTATAAGTTATTTTAATATTTTCACTAATTAAAGTATTTTTATACCACAATTTAATATAAAAAATTAAAGCACATACACAATAAATATTAATAATAATCAAAAAATATTTAATAACTCTATTCATATCTTTACCTCTATTTTAATTTTAGCATATAAACTTTATAACTTAACATATAAGTCAATACTGTTTACGTAAAGAAAATAAAAAAACAAATAGTTATTCTATTTGTTCTAAAAAATCTAAATCTTTAATATCTTCTAACTCTATAATATCTCTATTCGACATAAAACATAAATCTTTATATTTACAAAAATCACATCCTATATTTTTTCCATCAATCATTTTAGGGTTAATATCGAAATTAACATTTTCTATATTATTAATACACTCATTTATTTTCATATCAGTTAATTTTATAATATTATTAATTTGTTTTTCTGTTAATACATTAGCATATCTATCAAAACCATTACTAGTTAACTTCATTCCATATATCATTTCACTTTTTTCATAAGTTGTATCAAAGATAGATATTTTATTTTCATTACCAATTGTATATCCTTTAAGTTTTAAATCAGTTGATTGTTGTTCTTTTAAAGTATAACCAATTTTTTTATTATAATTACTATTTTTCAATATTTGTTGTATATAAAAGCCTATTATTTCTAAATCTTTATTATAATTTTTAGTTAAATAAAGATATACAGGTAATTGCATAGATAATCCATAAGGCAAATAATATAATTTTATACCGACATCATAAGTTTTATAATCTATAATTACAATATTATTATCTTTTTTCAATAATTTATCTATAACTCCTTTAAATGTAGTGTTAATAACTCCAGTTTTTTCAACAACAATACTTTTTTCATAAAAAGCATCTTCCATACTACCAAGTGTATTTTGATATTTAATAGTTTTTATAATATCTTTCAAATTATCTAACACTTTATTTATAAAATATTTATTTTTAAAACTTTCAGGATACTTATTATTACTTATATAATACTGTACCGTTCTATCAAAATCAAAATTATCATCAAATGCTTTACTTAATACAAAATGATATAAATTTCCTATATAATTATTTAATGTTGTTTCAAATTCATCTAATTTTAAAATATTAGAAATATAAAATTTAAAAGCACAATGATAATAAGCATCCATATTTGTATAACTTAAATTAAATTTATTTCCTAAATACTTATATAAGTTTTCTTTATTAATTCTTTTATATCTATTGTCATACTCATTATAATTAATTTTATAATTTGAATATAGCAAACTTGTAAATTCATTTGTATTATTATATTTAATTAATTCATCTATATATTTTGCCAAAAATAATTTATTTAATTGATTTGAATATTGTGTATAACCAATTTTTTTATTAACTACTTCCATTTTATACTCATCAATTAAAATACTCGGATAAAAAGATTCATTTAAATGTTTTTCTTTATAACTAATAGTTAAGTTTTTTATGTTTGATATAATTTTAAAATATAATTCTTTATTTATATTATTAATTTCATAACTTTTTTCCATATAATCGTATTTTATATCATCATTTATATATTCTTCATCTTTTTTTGTAATAGGAAATTTATTTAAATTAAACCCCAATAGAAAAACATATTTATCATCACCAATAATATTATCAACAATATCTATTTCATTAACTGCATTTTTATATTTTATATTTTCTAAATAAGTATTTTTCATTACTTCAACAATATTATTTTTAACACTTAAATAATCTTTTGTGAAATAGAATTTATTAATTACACTGATTATTTTTTTTACAATTTCTTTATTTTTCTTATTTGTCATATCAAATCTAGTTTGCATATCATCTAATAAATTTTCTATATCATTTGACAAGTTTTCCACAAAATATTTTCCAATATTAGTTTGATATATATTATTTTTGTCATTGATATTAAAAGGAATTTTATACATATTAAATATTCTTTTAATAACTTTATAATAGTTGGAATCAACATTAGATAAAAATATATTATTAATATTTACTCCACTATTAAGTAAATTACTAATTTCTTCACAAACAAAAATAACTTCTTCTTCTAATGTATTAAATTGATACACAATATGATTATAATTATTATATTCATTGTCAATAACTTCTACGTTATTAACATTTTTTAAAATATGATGTGGATATTTATTAATATAATCATATCCATATATTATAATTTTCTTGTTTTTAATTAATTTTTTAAAAAGTTTATCATATACTAAGTACTCACTTATATAATTTTTAATAGAATATAAGTTATGTAATTTATAATTATCATTATCCTCTTCAACATACTTTATATTATTTAAATAAAGCTTAGCAATAGAATAATTTATATTATATTTATTCATTATATGATATATTGTTTGTTCATCATAGTCAAAAGTTAATTTTTTTATAAATTCCTCTAAACTAAATATTTTTATATTTAATTTTTTATTTAAATTTCTAATATTCTTTAATGTTTCTTCTTTAATATTATTTGGAATAATTAAAATTGTATCATCATTTAATTTATTTATTAATTCAATCATACCAATCACCACTATATTTATTTTATCAAATAAATAGATTATTGTCTTACTTTTATACACAATTTTTAATTCTTGATATTAAATCTGATATTATTTCTATATCATTTAGTTTAGTAATAGAAAAACATTTTTTCCCCAAGTCTTTAAAACTTGCTCCAGAATGATATAAAATTTTCTCATCTATTAATATAAATCTATCATGAAACATATCATTTTTTATGACTTCAACGTTATCATATTGTTTGTTATATTTTTTTATCAATTCTTCACTAGTATTCTTTGTTATAATTTTTATTTTACATTTAACATCTTTTAATATATCAAATAATTCTATACCAGCATAATTATCTATTATAATTATTTCTTTCTTTGCCACATTTAAAATATGAATTAATAATGAATAAACGTCATAAATTTGACCATTAAAAAATAAATATTCTTTTTTTATTGATAATTTTACTGTTGTAATGTATTATGTATGTAAGAAGAATAATAATGAGTGATTTAGTAAATAAAGAAAAGAAAAAACTAATACATGAATTAGCACATTTAGAATTAAATTATTTATGTCAATTTATATAATCTATTTGCTTTCCATATTCAAGAGTATGAAGATGGAGCAGATATATATATAAGAATTATTAAAATAATATAAATTTATTAAATTCAAGTTAATATAACTTAAATAAAAGGAGAAATACAATGGAAAAAGATTTAAAAATAAATGACAACTTGGTATTATTTGAAAATAACAAAATAAGAAGAACAGAATATAATGATGAATGGTATTATTCTGTAGTTGATGTTGTAGAAATACTTAGTGAAAGTAAAAATCCTAGAGACTATTGGTATAGATTAAAGAAAAGAATGGAAGAAGAAGAACTTTCCGAACTGTCGACAAGTTGTCGACGTTTAAAAATAACTGCTAAAGACGGTAAAATTCGTGAAACAGACTGTGCTAACAGAGAAGGAATATTTAGAATAATACAAAGTATTCCAAGCCCTAATGCAGAACCATTTAAATTATGGTTTGCAAAATTGGCTGAAGAAAGAATACAAGAGGTAATTAATCCATCTTTAGCAATTGAAAGAGCAAGACAAACATATTTAAAAAAAGGATATTCTGAAGAATGGATAAATGCAAGAATAAAAGGAATACCAGCGAGAGATGAATTAACAGATGAATGGAATAAAAGAGGTGTTGCTGAACCAAAAGATTATGCAATTCTAACCGACGAAATAAGTTTAGGAACTTTTGGTATTACTACTAGACAACATAAAGAATTTAAAAATCTAAATAAAAAACAAAATTTAAGAGACAATATGTCTCCATTAGAATTAGCATTAACTACGTTGGCTGAAGTAACAACAACTGAATTACATAGAACTAATAATTCACAAGGCTTAAAAGAATTAAAAACAGATGCACATGATGGTGGTGAAATTGCATCAATAACAAGAAAAAATATTGAAGCAAAAACAAGAAAATCCGTTGTAACATCACAAAATGCAATAAATTTTAAAAATAGAATCGAAAACAACAGTTAGGAAATTATGTATTATGTATAGTAATATTTAAAATTGCATAATTTAATTATACAAAAAAATGTTGTTTTACATTAATTTTAAAAAAATCAGAAAATCTTAACGAAATTCTGATTTTTTGTTCTCGACAAAATTTTTCACAAACACAAATTGAATGTTAAATTGGAAAAAAATTATATTATAATGTGTAAATAAGTCAGTAATAACAAGTATTTAAAAAAATAAAGTAAAAGTCAACTCTAAATATAATCTATCAAAGATTATTATATTTGTAAAATTTTCTTATTCACTCCAAATCATTTTTTATTCTTTAAGCCAAACGCTATGCATGATATAATAAATTATAGGTGATATGTATGCCAAGATGGACAATAGAACAAGAAACCGCAATCAATGAATCTGGTCAAAATATAATTGTTTCTGCTGGAGCAGGTAGTGGTAAGACAGCAGTATTAACTGAAAGAGTTATTAGAAAATTAAAAAGTGGAGTAAGCATAAAAAATTTATTAATTCTAACATTTACTAATAATGCAGCTCACGAAATGAAAGATAGAATACGTAAATCTATAAAAAAAGAAGCAGAAAATGATATAAATTTAAAAAAAGAATTAGATTATATAGATAATGCTTACATAACAACATTCGATTCATTTGCACTTTCAATAGTAAAAAAATATCATTACTTAATTGATATTGGAAACGATATAAGTATAATTGATTCAGGTATAATTGATTTAAAAAAAGAAGAAATATTAGAAGATATATTTGAAGAAAATTATAAAAATAATAATACTTTATTTTTAAAATTAGTTGATTTATTATGCGTTAAAGATGATAAAAAATTAAAAGAATTAATACTTAATATAAATAGTAAAATAGACTTATTAGAAAATAAAAGTGAATATTTAAATAATTATATAGAAAATTATTATAATGATAATTTTATAAATAGCATTATAACTGACTATACTAATTTATTATTAGAAAAAATAATTACCATAAAAAAATTACTAATAAGTTTATCTAGTGAAGTTGATGGAAAATATATTGATAAATATTATTTAGAATTGGATAATTTATTAAAATCTAATGATTATGATTCTATAAGAAACAATTCAAATGATATTAAATTGAGTCCATTAAGAAATGCTACTGAATTAGGTAAAAGTATAAAAAAAGAAATAAGTGAGATAATTAAAGATATAAATAACATGTGTTATTATACTTTAGACGATATTAAAAATAATCTTATTAGTACTAAAGACTACGTAAGTGCAATAATAAATATAATTAAAGAATTAGATATTAGAATAAATAAATATAAAAGAAGTATTAATAAATATGAATTTAATGATATAAGTATTATGGCTATTAATATAGTTAAGAATAATAAAGAAGTTAGAGATGAACTTATAAATAGTTTTAATGAAATATGCGTAGATGAATATCAAGATACTAGTGATTTGCAAGAAAGTTTTATAAATTTAATAAGTAATAATAATGTATATATGGTTGGAGATATCAAACAAAGTATATATAGATTTAGAAATGCTAATCCATTATTATTTAAAAATAAATATGATAAATATATGGCACATGATGGTGGTATGAAAATAGATTTAGTAAAAAACTTCAGAAGTAGATATGAAGTACTAGATGACATCAATATTATGTTTAATTTAATTATGGATAACTATATCGGTGGTGCTGAATACAGTGAAAGTCATAATATGATATTTGGTAATACTACATATATTGAAGAAGGAAAGACTAGTCAAAATAATAATTTAGAAATATATAATTATATATATGATAAAGAATTAGGCTATAAAAAAGAAGAAATAGAAGCATTTCTAATTGCTAAAGATATAAAAGATAAAATAAATAATAAATATCAAATATTTGATAAAGATGAAAAAATATTAAGAGATATTGAATATAAAGACTTTGTTATACTGATGGATAGAACTACTAATTTTGATTTATATAAAAAGATATTTGAATATGTTGGTATACCTACTACATTATATAAAGATGAGAATATAGTAAATGAAAATGAACTTTATTTAATAAAAAATTTAATCAACTTAGTTATTAAAATAAAAAACAATGAATACGATACTAGTTTTAAATATAGTTTTACATCAATTGCAAGGAGTTATTTAAGTGATTATAATGACGATGATATATTTAATATATTTTTAAATAATAACTTCAAAGACAACGAAATATTTATAAAATGTAATGAAATTGTTAAGAATATTGATAGTATGAGTAGTCAAGAAATACTTGAAAATATTGTTGATAAGTTTGATGTTATTAACAAATTTATTAGTGTTGGAAACATAGACAATAAAACTATGATAATAGATTATTTATATAAGACTTTCGGCGATTTAGATAGTATAGGTTATGGTATAGAAGATGTAAATGATTATTTAGATAATATAATCAGTAAAAATAAACAAATTAAAATTAATATGACAGATAATAGTGGAAATACTGTAAAAATAATGACTATACATAAATCTAAAGGATTGGAATATCACATATGTTATTTTAGTGGCTTTGATAAACCATTTAATTTAAGTGATTTAAAAGATAAAATAATATATGATAATAAATATGGAATCATTACCCCAATTGATAATGAAGGTTTAGATGATGTTATTACAAAATATATAGTAAAAGATAATTACATAAAAGAGGATATTAGTGAGAGAATTAGACTTTTATATGTTGCTGTTACTCGTGCAAAAGAAAAAATGATTATAGTAGGTAATTTTAATACTGAAGATACTTTCGGTGTAGAAGCAAATGGGGTAATAGATAATAGAATTAGAAGCAAATATAAAAGTTTTAAAGATATAATTATTTCTATTCGTTCTAGAATACCTAACTACATAGTTGATATAGATTTAAATACAATTAATTTAACTCATGAATATAATAATGTTAAATCATATAATATAAGTGAAAATATTGAAATTATAGAAGATAAAATTAATATAATAGAAAATAATGTTGAAAAAGAAGAAGTTATTAACAAACATTTTAGTAAAGAAAATCTTAGTATTGTAGACAATATTACCAAAAACAATATGGAGTTAGGAACTTATATACATGAATTATTTGAAAGTATTGATTTAAAAAATCCAGATTATAGCGAATTATATGAAAAAGATATCAATTATGTAAAAAAATTATTAAGTAATGATATAATGAAAAATATAAATAATGCAAAAATATATAAAGAATATGAATTTATATACGAAGATAGTAATGAAAAGTATCATGGTATTATAGATTTAATGTTAGAATATGACGATTATATTGATATTATAGATTATAAATTAATGAATACAACTAGTCCAGAATATATTGACCAATTAAATGGTTATAAAAATTATATAGAAAATAGTTTTGATAAGAAAGCAAATTTATATTTATATAGTATTATTAATAATGAATTTGTTGAGTTGTAATATTTAATATTATAGTAAAATAAAAAAGTAAAGATTTATAAAATTATTCCTTTACTTTTTTAGTTACTTAATTCAGTACTATACCAATAATATTTGTTATTTTCATTTAATTTAAATGTATGTTTATATGTATTAAAATCGTTAATGTTTTCTTCTATAAATTTAATAGCATCATCTCTATTAGTATAGGGATCTTCTTTCGTAACATCATTCTTATTCGTAGTTTTTAAAATAGATATTTCTCCTTGTATATCAACTATAAATCCAGCCTTTTCATATACAACTAAATCTTCATTATTAAATTCATGCTTTAAAGCTTTATTAATTTTTTTTATTGGAGATGCACCTAAATTCATAAATGCTACATAATATTTTTCAGAATGTTCAACATTTCCACCTGAAATTTTAAAAGATTTAGTATTAATGTTATTAACATTGTACATTTTTTTCATTTCTGAAATTAAATCAGTTTCTAAAACATATTCATCTGCTTTACATTTACTATTATCTCCGCACATATTTGATGTAATTTTCTCTTCTGTATTAGTTTTTTGCGCCATAGAATATGCATGTGCTAACAATAATTTTTCGTTTAAATTATTTATATTTTCCACTTTTCCACTATATGCATCTTCATCATAATCATAATAATCATTATATTCAGAAATCAAATCAGATTCAGGTTTTATTGGTACATAACTCAGATATTCTTCTATTTCATTATCAGAAAGTTTAGTATTATTCTTTTTTTCTGTTGTTATACTAGATGTTGATAACGAATTTGAATTTTGTCCCTTTTTATCACTTTCAATTTTTTCATAAATTATATAACCAAGTAAACTTAATATGACTACTATAAGTAAGATTATTACAACAACTATTGCCTTATTTATTTTTTTTGTATCTTCCAAAACTATACACCTCTATGATAAATATATCACATTAACATAGATACGCATAATTTATTTTTACATAAAAGTGTAAAATTTACATCAAAAAAAAGGAAAAACAAATTTTTTCACAATAATATAAGTAGGAGGTGTTTTATGAATGAAAACAATTTATTTTACATAGATGGATATAGTTTAGATAAATATCAAATAGAATGTGTTAAATTTGATAAAAATTTGTTAGTAGTAGCAGGTGCCGGTTGTGGAAAAACAAGTACAATTTTAGGAAAAGTAAAATACTTAATACATAATGGTATTAAGGAAAATGAAATACTTTGTATAAGTTTAACAAACGAAGCGACTAATGGATTAAAAAACAAATTAAATAAAATAGGATTAAATGTAGATTGTTATACATTTCATAAATTAGGATTAAATATAATTAATAAATATTATAAAAAAGTGAACATATATGACAATAATTATTTAGAATATATTCTAGATGAATACTTCTTAAGCACTGTTAAATATAGTCATAGAAAATACTATCTTATGTTGTTATTTAAAAATTATAAATATGAGGAAATTATTAAAAGTAAAGAATTCATATTATATAAAAAAAATATCATAACATTTATTAATCTAATAAAAAACAAAGGATATAACATAAGTACGATATATAAGTTATATAAAAAAACAATTTATAAGATAACATTTAAATTCATATTAGAAATATATAGAATATATGAAAACGAATTAAACAGTACTAATAGTATTGACTTAAATGACATGATTATAAAATCCAGAGAGTTAGTTGATAAATATAAACTTAGATTAAAATACAAATATATAATAATTGATGAATTTCAAGATACTAGTAGAATTAGATTAAATTTAATACAAAGTATAATAAAATATAATAATGCAAAAATAATATGTGTCGGAGATGATTACCAAAGTATATATCGATTTGCAGGAAGTGATATAGAATTATTTTTAAAATTCAAAGAATATTTTAAAGATTCTGAAATAATGTATTTAAAAAACACATACAGAAACAGTAAAGAATTATTATATATATCTAACAAGTTTATTACCAAAAACAAATATCAATTTAAAAAAGAATTATTTAGTAACAAAACTAATAATAAACCAATAAAAATATATTTTTGTAATAACAAAATATATGGTTTAAAAAAACTAATTAAATTATGTGACAAAGAATATATGATTATAGGAAGAAATAATATGGATATAAAATACTATGTGGAAAAGGGTAAAGATATTAACAATATAAATTATTATACTGCACATAAATCTAAAGGATTAGAAAGTAATGATATAATCTTAATTAATTTAACAGATAACATAATGGGATTTCCTAGTAAAATAAAAAACAACAGAATTATAAATTATTTATTTGATAAAGAATTATATAAATATGACGAAGAAAGAAGACTATTTTATGTAGCTATTACTAGAACTAAAAATAACGTATATATGCTTGTAGATAAAAACAACATATCTATATTTGTTAAAGAATTATTAAATGAATATAAAGAATATATTGAAATTATAAACTAAACAAATTTATTTAATATTATGATTGCATTAATTATTTAAACAATATCACTAGATTTTATATTTTATTAGTAGTATATTATTGGTAGGTGATGAGTTAATGAAGAAAAAAATATTAATATCTATTTTTATTTTAATTACTGTTTTATTAATTATATATTTATTTTTACCAAATAAGGTTGCTGTATTAGGATATCATAATATTATAAATATAAATGATGAAAGTAGTGATATGAGTATGTATGTTAAAAAATTTGAAAAAGAAATGAAATACTTAAAAGATATGAATTTTAAAACATTAACTCTCAATGAAATGAACGATTATATGAATGGTAAATTAAAAATAAATAAAAAAACCGTTTTAATAACATTTGATGATGGTTACAAAAGTAATTATGAATATGCTTTTCCAATATTAAAAAAATATAATTTAAATGCTGTTGTATTTATTATAGGAAAAGAAACTATTAATAATAGTGATACTTACTTCAATAAAGAACTTATTGAAAAAACAAAAAAAGAATATCCAAATATAGAATTTGCATCACATACATTTGATATGCATGATAACAAAAGAGTTACTGATATGTCATATGAAGAAATTTTAAATGATTTTAATAATCAGCAAACTGTAATAGATACTAAATATTTAGCTTATCCTTACGGTATATACAATGATACTATAATAAATGTTTTAAAAGAGAAAAAATATAAATTAGCTTTTGGTTTTGGATATGATGGAGATTTCAAAAAAGCATATAAAACAGATAATAAATATGTCATTCCAAGACTTAGTATTAATTCTAGTATGCCATTATGGAAATTTAAATTAAGGTTATTGTTACCAAATTAAAAACTGTCACAAACTAGTAACAGTTTAATTATTTTTAGTAAATAGATATATTATTTACTAAAAAGCACGATAAATATATTACAAACATACATAACCAAAACTTTACTCTATAATTTATCACGCACGTTAATCATATAATATTAAAAAAAAGAATTATTATAATCTGTCTGAAAATATACTTTTTACGTCTAAAAGAAAAGAAAAAAGAACATTAATCACTATACTTACTTGTTAGATTAAAATGTTCTTCTAATGTAATCCAATCTCCATTATTATATAATTTACTAGCTAAATCCTCACCAACATATCTTAAATGCCAACTTTCATATTTATATCCAGTAATACTTTCTTTACTCTTTGGATATCTAAGTATAAAACCGTATCTCCAAGCATTATCATTAATCCATTTTCCTTCGCTAGTATATTGAAAATCATCACTAATACTATTTAGATCAAAAGCAAGTCCTGTTTGATGTTCAGAATATCCAGGTCTAGCACTATAAGTGTCAGCAGCAAGTTTACCATCTCTATTAACATATTTATTATATAAACTTTCTTGTAAATTATAACTTCTATAACCACTTTGAATCCAAATGTTCATTCCTAAACTAGCCATATCAGCTTTCATTAATTTATATTTTTCATAAGCATCAACGTTTATACATTCACTACAGTAATTTAATCCTGTCGCATCTTTATAAGTATTTGTTGGAACATAATCTTTTGGAAGTGGATAAGACTTATTAACGATTAATATTCCGTCAATAATTTTTAAGCCATCTGTATTATTAGAAACACTAACATCTTGTTTCTTTTTTGTAGTAGTTGTTTTTGTAGTACTAGTTGATGTAGTAGAGGTAGTTGTACTAGAAGTGGTACTTGTTGATGTAGTAGAAGTAGTTGTCTTATTATCTTTTTTCTTTATTGTATTTCCAACTTTAACATCTCTATTACTATTTACATTATCTATCAATTTAATTCCTCCTACTTTTACAATATAAAAAACAAGAAAAATTATTACCGCAATTAACAACTTATTAACAACATTTTTATTAATTTTAAAATTTGACTTTACTAATGAAACTATAATAACTATTAATGGTAAACAAATACCAAACACATAAAATATAAAATTAAATAAATTTCTCATAAACACTCCTAATTATTAATATGGTGGTGTACCTCAGGACTACTTTCATCAAGACCTAGAAAAGTATAACCATTTTCCAAACCATAATTTATTATTTTTCTAACACTTTCTATATTAGCTTTTTTTATATCGTGCATCAATACAACTGATTTATCATGCTTTTCTAACTCACTAATAACATTTTGATAAATCTTTTCTGAATCTTTATATTGTGTATCTGTACTATCTATATTCCAATCGAAATAAATATATCCTTTATCTGTCATAGTTTTAGCAACATTGCTAACAATACCTTTATTAAATCTACTTATTGTATTGCTACTTCCACCAGGAAATCTAAACATTTTTGTATATGTACCAGTCTGCTCATATATTATCTGATTCATTTGATTGAAATCGTCAACATAACTATCAACGCTCTCATATATTTTACCATAATTATGACTATAAGTATGTACAGCAATAGAATGACCGCTCTCATATTCTTTTTTTATCATATACTGATAATTACTAAATTGATTAGTAACAAAGAATGTTGCCTTTACATTATATTCATTTAAAACATCTAATATACTTTGTGTATAACATCCAGGTCCATCATCAAACGTCAAATAAATAACTCTACCATTTTTAGGTATCTTACTTATATCACTATAAACTACAACTTTTCTAGAAACTGTATTTTTATTTCCAAATGTATCTACTACACTATAATCAATATTATACTCTCCATCTTTTGTAGTATCAACACTATTATTAATATTTACTTTATTAGTAATGTCACCATCACAATTATCAGTAGCAGTATAACCTCTATCTTTATATTCTTGATTTTTATATACATAAACGGTATCACCACCAACTAAATTAATTAATGGTTTTTCATTATCAAAATAATTTATATTTCTTATTACAGTCTTTTTGTTACCAGAACTATCTTCAACGTTATAATAAACTTTATTATCTTTAACAGTTCTTAAAACTTTATTAGTAATATCACCATCAACATTATCATATGCACTATAACCTTCTTCAACATAATCATGATTAGGACAAATATTACTACCATTGTTAATTAAATTAATTATAGGACTTTCATTATCAACAAATTTAATTTCTCTAGTTATTACTTTACTATACTTACCATACTTAATATTATAATTTAAAAAATATTTATTATCTTTCTTTTCTTCATATTTATTAATTTTAACTCTGTCACTTAAATCTTTACAAAATATTTTTATATATTTATTACAATATTCTGCTTTAAAACCCTCATCTTTATATATACTACCAACATTTAATTCTTTATATTCTTTACCATTTAATGTAAAGTATATTTTCTTAGGCCCAAAAATTATAGACAAACAAAAAATTATTCCAATTAGGAAAGAAAGTACTATAACGTATTTTGTTTTCATATACCCTCACTTTACTATATAGAATAATTAATTATTATTAAGATTCACTTATTATTATAAATGCTCCAAAAGTTTCTATTATTATACTAATTACCAACATTAATGTAATTGCTGTATCACTTAAATATTCTCTATCAACAATTCTATTTGCAATTAAAGAAATAATTAATGCAATCAAACCTAATATAGCTATAATAACACCAATTGGAAGTAAACTATTTTTCTTTTTACTTTTTATATATTTTGCATTTTCTAACTTAGTAATATTATTAATTTCTTCTACAATAATTTTTTCATCTTTTTCTTGTTCACTAATATTATTATCTTCAATTTTTACATAATTATCAGGAAATTCTACCTTTTCTTCTAAATTAATTACATTTTCTTCTACTATAATATCTTTATTTGGAACTTCTTTATTTTCTACTTTCTTAGTAGTAGTCTTTTTAGCAGTACTAGTTTTAGTATTACCAACTTTTTTTACGCTTTTATTATTAGTAGTAGTCTTTGTACCAGCTTTTTTAGTACTACTATTATTCTTAGTACTTGTACTTTTCTTCACTGTACTATTTTTAGCAGTAGTTTTTTTTGTTGTATTACTTTTAGTAGTTGATTTTTTCTTTGTAGTATTTTTAATTTCTTCATCTTTTTTATTAGCCATACTATATCACCTAATATCATTATAGATAAAATAACTTTATTTTTCAACTAAAAAATTGTAATTTTTATTTATTTTTCATATAATTAATTGACTAAAAAAAAGATTTGTGTTTTATTATTGTTAGGAGATGATTTAATGAAAAAATATTTTATATGTTTTATACTTACATTAGTAACGATAATGTTATCAATTACAACTGTTAATGCAAAAAGTTCAAATGATTTATTTCAAGCTGGAGATAAAGTTACTATCGAAGATAAATTAGATGGAACAGCATTTATTGCAGGAAATGAAATTAAGGTAAATAATACAATTGATGGAATTGGCTTTGTTGCAGGAAATAAATTAACTTTTAAAGCAAACCAAGAATATGTTATAGGTGCTGGAAATGAAATAACTATAGAAAAAGATATAGTAAAGGATTTATTTTTAGCAGCAAATGATATTAAAGTTAATGGTAATGTTTTAAGAGATACTTATTTAGCAGCTAATACAATTACAATAAATGGTAACCTTAATAGAAACAGTTATATTTATGCTAGTGAAGTTACTTTAAAAGGTACATTTAACGGTAACGTAACAGTTTATGCTGCTAATATAAATATTGAAGGAGCAAAAATAACTGGTACACTAAAATATAATAAAGATGCAGTTATAGATGGTTTAAATGACACTATCAAAACTAAAACTTATAATTCTACTACGAATAAAATGACATTTAAAGAATATATTTATGCTATAGTTTCAAAATATGTTCACATAACTATGTTAGCAATAGTATTAGTGTTTGCTTGTGAAAAATTATTTAAAAAATCTTTAAAACAAACAGAAGATTTAACTACTAAAAAAACAGCTATTCTTTGTGGAAAAGGTTTCTTAATATTAATTGGTGTTCCAATGGTAGCATTAATGTTATTAATGACTGGTATATTCTCATCAGTAGGTGTAATAGGTGGAATAATTTATGGTATTTTAGTTTATATAGCAAACATATTTACTGCTTATACAGTAGCTTATAAATTAGATAAGAAATATTTTAAAAAGAGTATGAATAGTTATATTTTAATGATAGTAGGTTTATTTATAATATATGCTTTAAGTTATATACCATATATTGGTGGATTTGTATCATTATTAAGTCTATTATTTGGTTTAGGTATATCAGGAAATATGATTATAGAAATGAAAAAGTAATTAAAGAAGCATCAAATGTTTCTTTTTTTATGTTATGAACTTCGACTAATTTAAAGTGACACTATTGACTAATTTAAAGTGATACTATTGACTAACTTAAATTCAAAACAAAAAAGGCCGCAATTTTTGGCCTTAAATTAATTATTTTGTAATATAAAATTCTCCATTATTATTAACATCAATATTAATATTGCTTCCAAAAACAATCTCATCATTAATTAATGCATTTGCTATTAAAGTTTCTATATTTCTACTTACATAACGTTTAATAGGTCTAGCACCAAAATTAACATCAAAACTGTTTTCAATAATAAATTCTTTTGCTCTATCACTTAAAGTTAGAGTTAATTGTTTATCTCTTAAACGTAATTCAATATTTTTAATAATATTGTTAAGAATTTCATGAACTACTTCTTTATCAAGTGGTTTAAAGACTATAATTTCATCAATTCTATTAATAAATTCAGGTTTGAACGTATGTCTAACAGCCTCATCTACTTTATCTTTATAATTATCATCGTTATTTAAAATATATTCACTACCTAAATTACTAGTCATAATAATTATTGTATTTTTAAAGTCTACTGTTCTACCTTGACCATCAGTTATACGACCGTCATCAAGTATTTGAAGCAATATATTAAATACATCTTTATGAGCTTTTTCTATTTCATCAAATAAAACTATACTATAAGGATTACGTCTAACTGCTTCAGTTAATTGTCCACCTTCATCATAACCAACATATCCTGGAGGAGCTCCAACTAAACGTGAAACACTGTGACTTTCCATATATTCACTCATATCAATTCTTATCATATGCTTTTCATCATCAAATAATTCATATGCTAGAGTTCTAGCTACTTCAGTTTTACCTACACCAGTAGGACCTAAGAACATAAATGAACCAATTGGACGATTAGGATCTTTAATACCAGCACGAGCACGTTTAATAGCTTCACTAACAAGTTCCAAAGCTTCATCTTGACCTTTAACACGTTTTTTCATATTTTCATATAAATGAACTAATTTGTCTTTTTCTCCGCCAACAAGTTTAGCAACCGGAATATTAGTCCATTTAGATATAATTTTTGCAATAGATTCGTCATCAACAACATCACTTAATATTGAGCGCTTATTGCTGTTATTCAATTCTTCCAATTCACGTTTTAACTCTGGTATAACTCCATGACGTAATTTAGCAGCTGTTTCTAGATCATAATTATTTTCAGCTACCTCTAATTCATAATTCTTACGTTCAATTTCTTCTTTCTTTTTAGAAATATTATCATTGATGACTTTTTCTTCTTCCCAATCATTTCTAAGTTGTTTTTCTCTAACTTTTAAGTCTTCAAGCTTTTTATCAATCTCAATAACTCTATTTTTACTTAATTCATCTTTTTCATGTTTTAAAGCTTGTTTTTCAACTTCTAATTGCATTATTTTTCTAGATAAAGTATCAAGTTCAACAGGAACACTTTCCATTTGAACTTTTATAGTAGCACAAGCTTCATCAACTAAATCAATTGCTTTATCAGGTAAAAATCTACTAGTTATATATCTATCAGATAATGTTGCAGCAGCAACTAAAGCTTTATCTTTAATACTTACTCCATGGAATACTTCAAATCTGTTTTTTAATCCACGAAGTATTGTGATTGTATCTAATACAGTAGGTTCATTAACCTGTATCTTTTGAAAACGTCTTTCTAGCGCTCCATCTTTTTCTATATATTTTCTATATTCATTTAAAGTAGTAGCACCTATACAATGAATTTCACCACGAGCAAGCATAGGTTTAAGCATATTACCAGCATCCATTGCACCTTCTAATGCACCAGCACCAACAATCATATGAATCTCATCTATAAATAATATTATTTCACCGTTACTATCTTTTATTTCTTTTAAAACAGCTTTTAATCTTTCCTCAAATTCACCACGGTATTTAGCACCAGCAACTAAAGCACCCATGTCAAGTTCCCATACATGTTTATTTTTTAAACTATTAGGTACATCACCTTTAACAATTCTAAGTGCAAGACCTTCAACTATTGCAGTTTTACCAACACCAGGTTCACCAATTAAAACTGGATTGTTTTTAGTCTTTCTAGATAAAACACGAGTTATATTACGTATTTCATCATCTCTCCCAATTACTGGTTCAATCTTACCATCCATAGCAAGTTTAACAATATCACGTCCATACTTTTCAAGCGGTTTTTTTAAATTTTCTTCATAAGGATTTTGTTCCATAAATATCCCTCCATTTCTAATACTTATTATACTCAATAATTAGCACTTGTCAATACAAAGTGCTAATAAAATAAATTTACTTGACATTATACCGTTTTATGGTAATATTAAAGTGTAAATAACACTTGTTATTTAAAAGGGGAGATTAAATATGAGTGCGGTAAAAATTAAAAAAGAAGATCTTATTAAAGGATCAATAAAAATAATTAGAGATGAAGGAGATAGCAACTTATCAGCAAGAAATTTAGCTAAAGTAGTAGGATGTTCTACTCAACCAATATTTAGATTATTTACTAACATGGATGAATTAAAAAGAACTGTATATGATGATGTTTATGAACTTCAAAAAAAATACTTATTAAAAGGAAATGAACATCAAGTACCCTTTATTGGAGTAGGATTATCCTATATAGATTTTGCTACAAAAGAAAAGAATTTATTCAAATTCTTATTCATGTCATCTTTTACCAAATACAATAATATCTTAGAAATGGCTGACAATGAAGACGGAAAAAAATATACAGAAATGATAATAAAATCTACAGGACTAAGCCCAGAATCATCAAAACAAATATATATTAATACATGGTTAATTATTCATGGTATAGCATCTATGATGGCTACTACAAACTCTAAATTAACAAAAGATGATATTGAAACAATAATATTTGATGCCTTCAAAGGATATAGACAAGTACTAATGAATAAAGAATTAAATACAAAATACAAAAAAGCTAGCTAACATGCTATCTTTTTTAAGGAGAACAAATGAAAAAGAAAGATAAACTAAAAATATTATATGAAGATAAATCAATAATTGTAATATCTAAACCAAGTGGATTGTTAACTATAGGAACTAATAAAGAACATAATAATACTTTATATAGAAAAGTATCAGATTATGTAAAAAAACAACATAAATCAAATAAAATATTTATAGTACATAGATTAGATAAAGATACTAGTGGAATAATAGTATTCGCAAAAACTGAACAAGCAAAAAGAATATTACAAAGAAATTGGGATAAATTTAAAAGAAAATATGTAGCATTAGTAGAAGGAAAAGTCGCTAAAGGAGATACTATCAAAAATTATTTAGCAGAAACTAAAACTTTAAAAACATATATAACAAACGATAAAAAGACAGGTAAACTGGCAATTACAAAATATAAACCTATAAAAAATAATAAAGAATACACATTGTTAGATATAGAAATATTAACAGGAAGAAAAAATCAAATAAGAGTTCATATGGAAAGTATAAATCATCCAATAGTAGGTGATAAAAAATATAATTCTAAAAAAAATCCTATAAGAAGAATGTGTTTACATGCAACTTATTTAGAATTTACACACCCAGTAACAAATAAAAGAATAGTGATTAATGATAACTATCCAGAAATATTTGACAAATTATTAGGTTAAAAGTGTAAACAAATAAAATAATATATTTAAAAATAAAAAAATATGATAGAATATTGTTAAGAAATGAGGAAGAGTTATGGATGATATAATGAAAACATTAGTTGAGTACTCAAATAATTATAGTGTTATAAAGTTTGATGAAAATGAGTATTCTGATTTAATAGCAATTGCGAATGGAGAAAAAGAAATTGAAGTCAATAATGAAGTAATAAAGTTTGATGGAAAAAATGAACTTAATGATTCTATGAAACTTAATTTTTATGGCTTAATTTATGAAAAGTTAGATGAAAATTTAAAAGATAATTTTTTAAATTTAATTACTACAAAGACTAATGATATTCCTGGAGTAGTTTATACTTATTTTGAACATATTAAAGAGAAAAGAGAAAAAGCTCAAGAAGAAGAAAATCAAAATGATATCACTGAAAATAATTCAGAAGATTTAGATGTTCCTACAGAAGTTGTAGATAATACTAACGATGTAACTGGTGACAATTCAACTGATACTACTGATAACGACATTGATGAAGAAAAAGAACAAACAGAAAATAAAGAAAATACCGAAGAAAATGAAGAAGAAAAAGATCCAGAAGAATTAATTGAAGACGAAAAATTATCTGAAGAAGTTGATAAACCAATTAAATTTAGACATAAAGTAGTTAAAGTAGTTAAAAATACTCACGAATGGTTTAAAAAACATCCTATAGTTAGAATACTTGCAATAGGCTTAGCTATACTTGCTACACTTCCATTAACTGCACAACCTATTATGATGGTATTCTCTACATTATGGAGATTATGTAATACTTCAATAATTTTAAAACCATTATGTCCTTTATTTCACGGGTTAAATACAGGCCTTGCTCCATTTGTTAAAGGCGGAAAATTTGCTTTTGATTTAGCTGGAAGTGGATTATATACATTGGGTGGTGCATCAGAAGCACAAGCAATGTATACTGCAGCACAAGCATATATATTTACTGCTTTATCTTCATTAGGAGTGGCTGGTGCAATTATAGCAAGAAAGTTAAGAAAAAAGATGAAAGATCCAGAACCAACTCCAGAAAATCCTATACCAGAAGAACCTACTCCTAAAGAACCAACACCAGAGGAAGATAAAGAGAAAAATAAGGAAAAAGATAATGAAAAAGGAAAAGATTGTTACAATCCTGAATTAACAGATGAACAAATAGAAGAATTAAAGGCTGAAGGATTAGAACCTGGCGACCCTGAATATATACAATATTTACACAATCATGGAATTACTCCAAGACCAGAGGATTACAAAAAAAGAGTTCAAAAAGAAGAAACAAAATATGACGGTAGATTAACTAAAGAACAAATAGATGAACTTAAAGCAGAAGGTATAGTTCCTGGAGATAATGAATATGATATGTACTTAAGAAATCATGGACTAGATCCAATAGTAAATGAAAATATTAATGTGGAAACAAAACAACCAGAACAAGTTACAACAGAAACTAAAGCTGAAACTCAATCTGAAAACATACAAGAAATACCTAAATTAGAAGAATCAAAAGAAAACACAATAACTAATGAAGAATTATTACAAGAAAACGAAAGACTAAGAAAAACTATTGAAATAAAAGATAAAAAATATGATAATTTAAAAGCAACTTTAGCTTATGTAATGAAAGAACTAGAAGAATTAAAATTAAAACAAAACAAAGAGCCATTGCAAATAGCAGAAAGTGAAGAAATGTCTAGAGGACCTAAAATGTAAGGAGAATAAAAAATGGAAAAAGATACATTAATAACATTAGATGATAATACTGAATATGCATTACTTGACGAAACAATAATTGAAGGAACAAAATATTTCTTTGCAGTAAAATTAGATACAGAAACAAAAAATCCTACAACAGAATATGAAATATTTGAAGAAGAAATAGATGGTGACGACACATATATGAACGCTTTAGATGAAAGCAATTTCAAACAAGCTATTCTATTAGACTTTACAAATAACTACATGAATATGGTTGGAGAAATGTTAGAAAATGAAGGTAAGACAGAATAAGTCTTATCTTTTATTATATTTGTTAATAAATTGTAAACAATAATAAAAAAGATAGATTATTAGAACATATCATGTTATAGTGATTATGAGGAAGTGAACTAATGAATATTTTAGTAAATGATGTTAATATATTTTATATTATATTAATAACGTTTGTATCATCTTTAATATTAGTACCTCTTATACGAGATATAGCAATACATATTAATGCGATGGATATTCCAGATAAGAGAAAAGTACATAAAAAGCCAATGCCAAGATTAGGGGGACTAGCGATATTTCTCTCATTCCTAATAGGATATATGTTTTTTGCACCAGTAACGACACAAATGATTTCAATACTTATTGGAAGTTTTTTAATAGTGTTATTAGGAATAATAGATGATATAAACCCATTAAAAGCTACAACTAAGTTGTGGGGACAAATAGCAGTTGCGATGATATTAGTATTTTATGGAAATATATATATAAATGAATTATCAATATACGGTATGAATATAACCTTAGGATTATGGGCATATCCAATATCACTATTTATAATAGTTGCATGTATAAATTCAATTAATTTAATAGATGGATTAGATGGACTTGCAGCTGGTACTAGTTCAATATATTTCATAACAATTATAGTTATATCAATATTATTAGGAAGAACAGATAATCTGGGTTTCTTCTTATGCTTAATAACGTTAGGTTCAACATTAGGATTCCTATTCTATAACTTTAACCCAGCAACTATATTTATGGGAGATACAGGAAGTATGTTTTTAGGATTTATGGTTGCAGTAATATCACTTTTAGGATTTAAAACAGCAACATTGACATCATTCCTAATCCCTATACTCATATTGTTTATTCCAATACTAGATACACTACTCGCTATCTTAAGGAGATTAATAAAAGGAGAATCAATTGGAAAACCAGATAAAGAACATGTACATTTCCAATTATTAAACAAAACATCATCAGTTAGAAAAACAGTATTAATAATTTATTTTATAAATATATTATTTAGTATAGTATCAGTACTATATGCAATAGGATTAACTGATTTAGCAATATTATTATATTTATTATTAATGATAATAGTAATAATATTCATATTTAAAACAGATATATTATACAAACACGATAAGACTAGCAAAAAATAAAGTGCTAGTTTTATTATAGTTTGATTTATAATACTCTTTCTAGTACAATAATATTAAGAAAGAAGATGAAATTATGAATAGTTTATTTGTTTATTTATTACCAAGTATAATAGGTATTAAAATTTATAACGTTTTAACAAAAAATAATAATATTAAAGATTTAATAATTAATTATTTATCATCAGTATTAATATCTAATTTAATAATTATGATAATTTTATCAATAAAAAATAAATTCCAATATAACATAACTGAATATATAGAAACAAATATGTTATTTGCTATAAAATATATATTAATGTCTATTGTAATAAATGTTTTATTAGGATATATATTTAGTATAATTAATAAAAATATTTCTTTTAAACTTGAAAGGATTAAACAAGATGAAACAAGAAAAAAGAAATAATATTATATGTATAATATTAACGCTTTTAGCATTAGTAATATTTTATACATGTAGTTATATAAATAGTAATTTTAGTGGAGTATCATTTGAACAAATACTTTATAGTATATTAAATAGTAAAGGAACTAGTATTAATGCTTTAAAAGATGGAATAATTTTTGTATCATTATTTTCTATAATAACATTTGTTATTTTATATGTAATAGTTAAATTAAATCATAAATATTTAGAAAATAAATATAGATTAACAATAACAATAAAAAATAAAAAATATTTAATTGATGCATTATATTTAAGAAAAAAAAGAATATTACTATATTCAATTATATTAATAATTCTGAGTCTATATAACTGTTATGATAAATTAGGAGTAAAGGAATATATAAGATTTCAAAATTCAAAATCTACTCTTATAGAAGATAACTATGTAAATCCAAAAGAAGTAAATATAACATTTCCAGAAATTAAACAAAATTTAATCTATATATTTGTAGAATCTTTAGAAACAAGTGCTACATCTATAATTAATGGTGGTGATGTTGAAAAATCATACATCCCTAATCTAGAATATATTGCTCTAAATAATATAAATTTTAGTAATAAAGATAGTTTAGGAGGAGCAAAAAAATTAAGCTTAACTACATGGACAGCAGCAGGTATGGTTGCAGAAACATCTGGAATACCATTAAAAGTAATAGGAGCTAATAACTACACAGGTTACGGTGAATCTCTACCAGGTGCAACAAGTATAGGTGATATTTTAGAAGAGAATGGTTATAAAAACTATTTATTATTAGGCTCAGATGCATCATTTGGAGGTAGACGGGATTATTTTACAGACCATGGAAATTATGAAATATATGATTTATATTATGCAAGAGATAATAATTGGATAGATAAAGACTATTACGAATGGTGGGGATTTGAAGATAGAAAATTATTTTCATTCGCAAAAAAAGAATTAAATAAAATTTCAAAAAATAATGAACCTTTTAATTTTACAATACTAACAGCAGATACACATTTCTACGATGGATATCAAGATAAAAAGTGTAAAAAAGAATTTGATAGTGATTACGCAAATTCATATTATTGCTTAGATAAAATGTTAAATAATTTTATCGAGTGGATTAAAAAGCAAGATTTTTATAAAAACACAACTATAATAATTTCAGGAGATCATTTAACAATGCAAAACCGATTCTTTAATGAAGAAAATTATGAAAGAACAGTATATAATGCTTTTATAAATTCAAAGACAACAAGTAATACATATAAAAACAGAATGTTCACTACAATGGATATGTTTCCAACAACTCTAGCTTCTTTAGGAGTAAAAATAGAAGGTAATAAACTTGGTTTAGGTACAAATTTATTTTCAAACGAACAAACTTTAATAGAAAAATATGATTATAATTACGTTAACGAAGAAATAAAGAAAAAATCATTTTATTATGATAATGTACTATTAGGCAACTCATATTATGAAATGTATAAAAAATAAAGAAAGAAATGATATTATGAAAAAAAATATATTAATTAGTGCCAATACATTATGTATAGGTGGTATAGAAAAATCTTTAATAAATTTATTAAAAAATATAGATTTAAAAAAATATAATGTAGATTTAATATTAGAACATGCAACAGGTGAATTGCTAACCGAAGTTCCTACAAATATAAATATATTAGAATACAAACCATACAATTTAAAAATAAAGTTAATTCAAAAAACATTAAATTTATTAAAACAAACAAGATACAAAATAACATTAAAAAATGCATACGACATTTCTATATGCTATGCAACATATTCTTATCCAGATAATTTTATAACAAGGTTAGCAAGTAAAAACAAGATTTTATTTGTTCATAGTGATTATACAAAATTATATAATAAAGAAGAATTATTAAAATTTTTTGATACAAGATATATAACTGAATTTAATAAAATCGTATTTGTATCAAATGAATCAAGAGAAAATTTGATAAAATATTATCCAAATATTGTGGATAAATCTATAGTTATAAACAACATAATTGACATAGATAAAATAAAAAAATTCTCAGAAGAAAAACCAGAAATAGTATTTAACAAACAAGATATAAACTTATTATTTGTAGGAAGGCTAGAAGAATCTTCAAAAAATATAACGTTTCAATTATCTAAAATAAAAGAATTAAAAAAAATATATAAAAACATAAAATTATATATAATTGGAGATGGACCTGATAAAGAAAAATATATGAATTACATTAATAATAATAAATTAAATGATAGTGTAATTATGTTGGGACAAAAAAGTAATCCATATCCGTATATTAAAAAATGCGATTATCTATTATTAACTAGTAACTATGAAGGATATCCTGTAATATTTAACGAAGCAATTGCATTAAAAAAAGATATAATATCAACTATTAAAATAAGTGATAATTATACTTGTATAGGAGATAATTTTGGTTTCTTAATTTCAAAAGATAACTTCATTTTAGAAATAAAAAATATAATAGATAATAAATTACATAACAATCAGAAAATAAATATAGAGGATATTAATAAGAAAAGAATTAATGACATAGAAGAATTGTTAAAATAGTAATATAAAAAATTATATACACAGTAATTTATAAAAAAATGTGAATAAAAACTTAAATATACACATTAAATTGCAAAAAAATGTGCATACAAAGTAATATTTACACATTAAAATGCGTTTTAATGTGTAAAAAACACTAAATCGTGATATAATACAACAAAGTAGTGTGTTATGAAATGGAGCCACCTATAGATTATAAAATTGATAAAGAAACAATAAAATTATTAGGTCAAGCAAACGATAAATATGGTCAATATAAATCTTTGTTAAAAATATTTAAATTTGATCAAAGGTATTTTTTGGATTCTCTAATATTAGGAGAAAGTATCAGATCATCTAAAATTGAAGGAACCCAAATATCTCAAGATGATATGTACTATATTAATTACAAAGAACCAAATAATAGTATACAAGAAGTAAAAAATTTAAAAAAAATGTTTGAATATGCTAATTACAATTTAAAAAATAAAAATTTTAGTATAAATATGATTAATTCAATGAATAAAATATTGTTATCTGGTGTAAGAGGGAAATACAAATCCCCAGGTGAAATACGTTCAATACAGAATTATATTGGTCTAAAAGGATTAGGCAAAGAAGGAGCAACATTTATTCCACCAATACCTGAAGATGTTCCAAAACTATTAGATAATTTAATTGAATATATGAATAATATGTTTGATGAAGAAGCCTTTATCAAAGTTGCAATATCACATGTACAATTTGAATCAATACATCCCTACAAAGATGGAAATGGAAGATTGGGAAGAGCTTTAATTACGCTACAGCTTGCAAAATTGAAAGATGATGAACCAATATTGTTTTTGTCTGAAATAATAGTGTTGTTTAAAGCAAATTACTATAATTCATTAAATGAATGTAGAAATGGAAATTTCAATGGTTTTATTAGATTTTTCTTGCAATGTGTAATAGATGAGTGCACAAGAAATATAGGTAGAATAGAAAAAATTAATAGAGTGTATGATGAAGATGAGGAAACAATCAAAAAAGAAATAAACGGTAGTTTAGTATTGAAATTACATCCGTTGATGATGAAGAAAATAGTGTTTACTGCTATAGAAATGGCAAAAGAATTAGGAGCACATATTAATTCCATCAATAACATTTTAAATCGTTTAGTTAAATTAAATATAATTGAAAAAGAAAAAAAAGAAGGTACTAATAGAATTACATATCGCTACATCAGAATATACGATACTTTTGTTGAACAATTATAAAATATAAAATGTCTACAAATAACCGAATTTTACATTTATAATCTAAATAGAAATAAATAACAGACAAGCAGAGATGAAATAAATAAATTAATATATCCAAAATTACCCCAATTTTTAACAGAAGAAGAGAAAAATAAAAAGGTAAAATATCTTCTTACAAAAATGAGAAAACAAGGTATAATTATTAATATAGTAAGTGATACCAAGTCAACTTGGATACTAAAAAAATAGAACAATTGAAAGCACTGAGAATTCAGTAAAAAACACTGAGAATTCAGTAAAAAGCACTGAGAATTCAGTAAAAAGCACTGAGAATTCTAAAAGGAGAAAAAATAAAAGATGAAAGAAAAAATAAAAGATAATTACTACGTTGTAATAGCAACAGGTATACTTCTTATATTTGTTGCCCAACTATTATATACAGGAACATTTACTCATCCTGCCGCAGATGATTATAATTATAGCATTTACACATTTAATTCATTAAAAACAGGTGGTATATTTAAACTATTAGCTGGAATAGGTAAAACAGTTTCAGAATTTTATATGACTTGGCAAGGAACATATAGTGCTATTGTAATTATGTCATTACAACCAGCAATATGGGGACAACAATTTTATTTTGTTGGGTCATTCATATTAATATTAAGTTTATTATTTTCAACATACATATTTACCAAATCAATTGTTGTAAAACTATTACATATTAACAAAAAATATACTTATCTAATAACATCATTGTTTTTGATAATCACATTAGAAACAATGCCAAATGTAGTTCAAGGATTATATTGGTGGAATGGAGCAAGCTATTATACATTATTTTATACTTTTCACTTAGTAAATATATCTTTAATATTAAATTTATTTATATTAGGTGAATTTACAAAGAAAAAATATGCTTTAAGTGTTCTAATAACAATTTTAATAGCAGGTAGCAATTTTATACTAGCGCTACAACAAATTATTTTATTGGTTTTATTAAACATATATTTGTTGTTAAAGAAAAAAGATAAAAGATGTATACCATTATTAGTAGTATCTGTAGTATTTTTATTAATAAGTGCTATGGCACCTGGAAATAGCGTTAGAGCAGCCGTGGTAACTGGAATGTCACCAATTAAAGCAATAATGTCATCATTTATATATGGAGCAAAATATATTGGTGAATGGACTAGTTTATTAAATATGTCTTTCATAATTATGATAACAACAATACTAATAAATACTTCAAAAACAAATTTTAAATACAAATATCCTATCTTAGTAACATTACTAACATACTGTATTTTTTCTGCAACATTAACACCAACTCTTTATGCATCATCAAATCTAGGTGAAGGAAGATTAACTAATATTATTTATTATGAATATTTTGTTTGTATGATTTTTGTGTTATATTATGTTATTAAATCTATAAATAATAAATTAATAAAAAACAAAAAATATAAAAAAGTTATAAATATATTAAAATCAAATAAAAAAATTATATATTTAATACTTATCATAATAATAAGTATAAACGTTTATTATAATAAAGAAACTATCACATCATATAAAATATATTCCGAATTTAAAAGCGGAGCAATAAAAGAATATGATGAAAAATACAAAGAAAGAATAAAAATATTAAACGATAAAAATCAAAAAAAAATAGTATTTGAAAAATTTGATAAAATTCCATTCACTATATATTATTCTGATGTTTCAACAAATAATGATGATTGGAGAAATGTACCATTAAGAAAAATATACAATAAAGATAAAATCGTATTAAAAGAAGATTATAATTGGAGGTAGAGAAATGAAAAAGAAAATTTTATACATAGTAGTCCCATGCTACAATGAAGAAGAAGTGTTAGAAGAAACAACTAAGGAGTTAAAGGAAAAATTAGAAAAATTAATTAGTGATAAAATAATATCAGAAAAAAGTAGAGTAATGTATGTTAATGATGGCTCAAAAGATAAGACTTGGGAAATAATAAAAGATATAAATAAAAAAGAAAAATTATTTACTGGTATTTCATTATCAAGAAATAGAGGACATCAAAATGCATTATTAGCAGGACTAATGACTGCAAAAAAATATGCAGATTTTGTCATTAGTATGGATGCGGATTTACAAGATGATATTAACGCTATAGATGAAATGATAGAAAAATATTATGAAGGTAACGAAATAGTATATGGTGTTAGAAGTGCAAGAAAAAAAGATACATTTTTCAAACGTTTTACTGCGGAATCATTTTATAAAATAATGAATAAATTAGGTGTAGAAGTTGTATTTAATCATGCTGACTATAGATTAACATCAAAAAAAGTTTTAGATAATTTAGAAAATTTTGAAGAAGTAAATTTATTTTTAAGAGGAATGTTTCCTCTAATTGGATATAAAAGTGATATAGTTTATTATGAAAGAAATGAAAGATTTGCAGGAGAGTCAAAATATCCTTTAAAGAAAATGATAAACTTTGCAGTCGATGGAATAACTTCGTTTAGTGTTAAACCTATAAGATTAATATTAAATGTTGGAATAATAATATTTGTAATAAGCATTATAATGATACTTTATGCATTAATTAATAAAATTATAGGTAATACTGTATCAGGATGGACATTTATAGTATGTTCAATCTGGTTAATTGCTGGAGTACAAATGATGTCATTAGGAGTTATTGGAGAATATATTGGAAAAATATATAATGAAACAAAAAGAAGACCAAAATATATTATTGAATATAACTTAGAAGAAAAAGATTCAGAATAATTCTGGATTTTTTTAAATAAACGTATTTTATAATTAAACAAATTCTTTAAAAACCATTTTATTTATATTATAATATTGCTAGAAAGAAGGTTTAATATGAATAATATAAAATTTAGCGTAATAGTACCAGTATATAATGTAGAAAAATATCTAAAAAAATGTATAAATAGCATATTAAATCAAACATATAAAAATTATGAAATAATAATTATAAATGATGGTTCAACTGATAAATCAAAAAAAATATTAGAATCCTACAAAAATATAGACAATATAAAAATTATTAATCAAACAAATAAAGGATTATCAGTTGCTAGAAATATAGGAATAAAAAATGCAAGTGGTGATTACTTATTATTTGTTGATAGTGATGATTACATAGACAATGACTTATTAGAAAACTTAAACAAAAATATAACAGATGAAGAAATAATTAGATTTCAAACAAGAACTGTAGATGAATCATATAAAGTATTAAAAGAATATAATGAAATGCCTTTTGATACAACGACAGGAAATGAAGCATTAGTTTACATATTAAATTATCATTTTATTGAAAACACTTGGCTTTATTGTTATAATAAAATATATATAGAAAAAAATAATTTTAAATTTGATCAAGGATTTATACATGAAGATTTTGGATTAACTCCACTTATACTTGCAAATACAAAATCCATAAAGTCTATAAACTATATAGGTTATAATTATTTAATAAGAAATAATAGTTTATCAAATTCAAAAGATATAAATAAAGTTAAAAAGAAATGTAATGACTTTATGGAATTAGGTTTAAGAAATATTAATATTATAAAAAATCTTAATATATCAAATAAAGAATTATTATTAAGCTACATAGCCAATTCTATATTAATAAAAGGAAAAGAATTAGATAAATTATCTAGAAAAGAGTATTTAAGACAAATAAAAGAAAATAATATAAATGAATACTTACTTAATAATACAATAAAAAGAAAGATAAAAAGATTAATATTTAAAGTAAATTATAATTTATATTTGATGGTGGTATAATGACAAAAATAAGCATAATAATTACAGTTTATAATAGTGAAAAATATATTACAAAATGTTTAAATAGTATAAAAAAACAAACATTAGAAGATTTTGAAGTTATTATAATAAATGATGGCTCAACAGATAAATCTAAAAATAAAATTGAAAAATTCACTACAGATAAAAGATTTAAATTATATAATAGAAAAAATTGTGGTATAGGAGCATCAAGAAACTTTGGAATAAAAAAAGTAAAAAGTGATTATGTAATGTTCTTAGATAGTGATGATTATATAGAAAAAGATACTTTAGAAGTATTATATAATAAAATAACAAAAGATAATTTAGATATAGTAGTATGTGATTATTATGAAGAACAATATGAAAGTAAAACCACTAAAGAAATAAAAATAAAAGATTTTAAAAATACAACACTAATTGAAAGTCCAGATTTATTATTACATATAAATAAATCTCCATGGAATAAATTATTTAAGTATGAACTTATAAAAGATATAGAATATCCATCAGATTTAAAATATGAAGATTCAGTATTTATATGTTTATCATTAAAAAATGCTAAAATAGGTAAAGTAAATAAATGTTTAAATCATTATGTAATACATGGTAATAGTGAAACAACAACTATGGATAAAAGAGTATATGATATATTAACAATTGTAGATAACATAAGAAAAGATTATGATAAAGAAGATAATACTATAAAAGAATATATTGATGAAATGACTCTACAAATGTTAACAACTTATACAGTACAGCAAAGATATCAAAAAGATAAAAATATTAGAAATGATTTTATAGATAAAGTATTTGATTACTTAAATAAAAATATACCAAATTACAAAACAAATAAATATTTTAAAAATAGAAAATTAAAAGGTATAGTAGAAAAAAATAAAAATATAACAAAGATGTATTGTAATATATATACTAAATTACATAGAAACAGGGCGTGATTTTTATGGAAAAATTAAATGTTTGTTTTTGTAGTTATCCATTTTTTTCATCTCATGCGAAGGCATTATATCTTTACATGAAAAAATATTGTGGCACACTAAATTTATACTGGGTGGTTAATAATCAAAATGAAAAAAATTTTTTGATGAAAATAGGTGTGAAAGCATATATAATTAATACAAAAGAGTTTTATAATAAAATGAAAGTAACTGATTTATTTTTTACGACTCATGGAAATTTAATTGACTATAAAAACGAAAAATCTATTTATGTAGAACTTTGGCATGGAATAGGAGTAAAACCAGCTGGTTATTTATTGAATAGAATAAGCAATTTCGATGAGAGTTGGACAAATGAATTTAGAAAAAAAATAGATTATTTAATAGTTCCAACAGAATTTTGGAAAATAATTTTTTCCTGTCTATTTCAAATTGATCCAAGAAGAGTGTTGCCAATAGGTTATCCAAAGTTTTATTTACAGCAAAAAGCCAATAGTACAAAAAATTTAGAAAAAATTATAAATATTGATACTAAAAAATATGAAAAAATAATTTTGTATTTGCCAACTATTAGAAAAGCGCAAGATAAAAAGACAGAAATTAATATAGATGCAAACAAAATATTTGGATTTAATGAAGAAAATCTTGAAGATATAAACTCATTTCTAAAGAATAATAAATACTTATTATGTATTAAGTATCATCCAAGTGAAAATGCATTACCAAATATCACAGAAAATGAAAACATAAAAATTTTGGATAATGATATAATGAAATCAAAATGTGTAGATATTGATGAAATAATAAATTGCGCAGATTTTGTTATAAGTGATTATTCATCAATACTAATTGAGGCCATATATTTAAAGAAAAAAGTTATATTTTTAAATAATAATATTAATGAATTTAATAAAAATAGAGGTATATTTTTTAATATGTATGACTATTGGGCAAATAATTTATCAGTAAATGATTGGTCGTCATTAAAGAAACAATTGTTGTCATTGGATAAAAATATCGATGAAGAAAAATATAAAATGTGGTTTGGAAATATAAAAAATGGAGGATGTAGAAATATTGTAAATTATTTTATAGAAAATGGTAAAATAAAAAGAGACATAAATCAAAATATTAATGCTGAATTTAAACTTGAAAAACAATTAAAAAATTTAAAAGAAAAAATGTATAATTTAGAAAATCAAATAACAATAATAGAACAAGAAAATCAAAATAATATAGTGATTATAAATCAAAAAAACGTAGAAATTTTAGATAAAACCAACGCAATAAATGATTTAAACAAAAAAAATGAACAAAATTTGAAGCAAATATCAATTATAGAAAAAGAATTGAATGATATTGCTTCATCTAAAACATATAAGTTTGCTAGAATACTACAAAAAATAAAACAAAAAATATTTAGGAGGTAAAAATGGTATATGCAGAAATACTGGCTGGTGGTTCAGGAAATAGATATGGAGATAATATTCCTAAACAATTTGTTAAAATATATGACAAACCAATAATTATTTATACTGTTGAAGCTTTTTTAACTGTTGAAGAAATTGATGTAATAGTTATATGTTGTAAAGATGAATGGAAGAATTTTATTAAAGATGAAATAAAAAAATTCATAAAAACAAACAAAAAAATCATCTATGCTAAATCTAGTAGTGACAGAAATAAAACTGTAATTGAAGGTTGTAAGGAAATAGAAAAGCAATTTGGCATTAAAGATGATGATATCGTCATTACACATGATGGAGTAAGACCTATTTTGTCAGAATGCATTATTAAAGAAAATATAAAAATGGCAAGAAAATATAATGCTGTAGGAACCTACTTTAAAGTTACAGACACAATTTCATTGATAAGAAATAATATTGTTGAAGACATACCAGATAGAACAGTTTTGTATAATGCTCACTCTCCACAAACGTTTAATTTAAAAAAATTAGTCAAGTATTATGAAAACACAAGTGAAAAAGATTTAGAAAAAATGACAGATACTGCTAAAATTTTTAAAGTAAATGGTGAAAAAATATACGCAGTTATGAGTGATCAGAACAATATAAAACTTACATATAAAAATGATTTATATGTAATTAAATCGCTTATTAAAGAAAGAAGAGGATAAAATGTTAGGAAGAATATTAAAAAATTTCAAAAGATACTCGTTTTTGATGGGAGAAATGGTTTCTCGTGATTTTAAAGTTAAATATAAAAGAAGTGTACTAGGAATAGTATGGAGCCTATTATATCCATTACTACAAATGATAGTTTTAGCAATAATTTTTAATCAAATGTTTAAATTTAAAATGGAAGGTGTTAATTATCTAGTTTATTTAATGACAGGACTCGTTGTGTTTAATTATTTTAGTGAAGCAAGCAACAGTGCAATGACAAGTGTTGTAAGTAATTTTAATTTAATGAATAAAGTATATATTCCAAAGTATATATTTCCATTATCAAAATGCCTATTTGTAGGAATTAATTTCTTATTAACACTCATTCCACTATTATTAATAATTATGTTCACAGGGGATGAATCAACACATTGTACGCTAAATTTTTACTACTTTTTGCTACCATATGCATATATATGTATGTTCTTATTCACAGTAGGAATGGGCTTTTTATTATCAACTATTTCAGTATTTTTAAGAGATATTTTTTATATTTACGGTATAATACTTACAATGTGGCAATATTTTACTCCTTTGTTTTATAATATTCAAATGATAGATGCTAAATTACAGGTTTTATTTAAATTAAATCCTTTATATCAATTTATTAATTTTACTAGAATGATTATATTATATAACCAAATGCCAGATATAACTTGTTGGATTGGGTGTGGAATAAGTGGAATTTTAATGTTTTTAATTGGAAGTATTATATTCAAAGCAAAACAAGATAAATTTATTTATTACGCTTAAGGAGGATAGAATTATGATAACACTAAAAAATGTTTCAATGAAATTTGATTTAGGAATAGAAAAAGACTTTTCATTTAAACAAGCATTTATAAACATATTAACACCTAAAAAACACAAAAAGAAAAAAGAGTATTTTTATGCTTTGAGTGACGTATCATTTCATATAGATAAAGGTGAAGTAATAGGTCTTATAGGTTCTAATGGTGCTGGTAAATCAACATTATTAAAAGTTGTAAGTGGAGTTATGAAACCAACTAAGGGAACAGTTGATGTTAATGGAGTTATTTCACCAATGATAGAATTAGGTGCAGGATTTGATATGGAATTAACCGCTAGAGAAAATATTTATTTAAATGGAGCAGTAATGGGATATTCAAAAAAATTCTTAGACGAAAAATTCGATGATATAGTTGAATTTTCAGAATTAAGAGATTTCTTAGATGTGCCAGTAAAAAATTTCTCTTCAGGTATGACAGCAAAATTGGCATTTTCAATAGCAACAATAGTTAATCCAGAAATACTTATTGTTGATGAAATTTTATCTGTTGGAGATATTAAATTCCAAGAGAAAAGTAAAAATAAAATGTTAGAAATGATAAAAGGTGGAACAACAGTACTTTATGTATCACACTCTTTAGAAAGTATAAAGCAATTATGTGATAGAGTTATTTGGTTAGAACATGGTAAAGTAGTTGAAATTGGTGATACTAAAGAAATTTGTGATAAATATTATCAAAAACAAATGGGAAGTTAGGATGATTAAAAATGGATTATAAAAAAAGACCAGGAAATAAGATAACAACAATTGGTGACTTATTAAATAAAAATATAAAACCAACAATTTCAATAATAACTCCATTTTATAATGGTGGAGAAACATTATTAGAAACAGCAAATTCAGTGATAAGTCAAACTTATCCATTTTTTGAATGGATAATTGTTAATGATGGTTCACCAGATAAAGAATCTGTAAAAAAATTAGAAAATGTTTCAAAGATTGATAGTAGAATAAAAGTATATCATAAAGAAAATGGTGGCCCATCAGACACAAGAGATTTTGGTATAAAAAAAGCTTCTAAAGATACTAAATATATATTCTTCTTAGATTGTGATGACATAATGGAAAATACAATGTTAGAAGTTTTATATTGGACATTAGAAACACACAAAGATGCCTCTTTTGCTTATACAACAATGGTGAATTTTGGAGATAGAGAATTTATTTGGGAACAATATTTAACAGTTGAAAAAGAAAAAAGAGATAATTTAATATGCATAAGCACAATGATTAGAAAAGAAGATTTGTTAAGTGTCGGATGCTTTGAAATAAAAGAAAAAGCAATGTACGAAGATTGGAACTTATGGCTAAAACTTCTTGCAGCGGGTAAAAAGCCTATAAGAGTTAATGCTCCAATATTTTGGTATAGAATTAATAGTACTGGAGAATTTCAAAGAGCAAAACAAAACAATGATAAAGCAATGGCTTTAATTAATGGAACAGCAAGTACTATAAAAAAAGATGTAGAAATAATTCAATATCCTAGAATTAATAAAAAATACGAAATAAAAGATTTAAAAAATATGACATTGCCAGAATACAAATGTAATAAAAAGAAAATCTTATTTATATTACCCTGGACAGTATTAGGAGGAGCAGATTTATTTAATTTAGAATTAATAAAAGGACTAGATAAAGAAAAATTTGATCCAATTGTTATAACAACACTACCTAGTACAAATGATTTAAGAAATGAATTTACAAATATAGTATCAGAATTTTATGACTTAACAACTTTTTTAGATACTAGTGATTATTTAAATTTTGTAGATTACATAATTGACTCAAGAAAAGTAGATACTATTTATGTAAGCAATAGCAAAATTGGATATTATATGTTACCATTTATAAAAAATAAATATAATAATATTAAGGTAGTAGATTATATTCATTCTATTGATCCAAAAGATTTACAAGGTGGATTTGGAAGGTGTTCAAAAGATGTAGATGATTATATTGATAAAACTTATTGTTGTAATAACTTTACAAAAAAGGAATTAAAAGAAAGATTTAATAAAGAAAACGTAGAAACATTATATATTGGAACAGATGAAAAAAGGTTTGACAAAACAAAATTTAATAAAGAAGAACTTAAACAAAAATATAATATTCCTTCAAATAAAAAAATAATAACATTTATTGCAAGATTATCTGAAGAAAAAAGACCAGAACTATTTGTAAAAATATCAAAAAAATTATTAGAAACTAGAAATGATGTTCATTTTGTTATAGCTGGTGATGGAAATCTATATAAAAAGGTAAGAAGTTCAATTAACAAAAATTTCACTATGCTAGGCTCTACTAATAGACCAGAAGAAATATATGCAATAAGTGATATTACAGTAAATTGCTCTTCATTAGAAGGATTAGCATTAACTTCATATGAATCACTTGCAATGGAAGTACCAGTTGTTTCAACATCAGTTGGAGGACAAAGAGAATTAATAGATGATACAGTTGGTGGAATAGTTGAATTTAACCAAAAAAACGAAGAAAAAGAGATAAAAGATTATGTTGATAAAATTAATTATGTATTAAATAATTTAGAAAAATTATCAAAAAATTGTAGAGAGAAAATATTAGAAGGATTTACATTAAATCACATAATTACTCAGTTTAATAAAATCTTTGATAATTTAGAACAAAGAAAAAATATAATCAAAAATGATAATAAATTAATTTTTGAGTTAGCACTAGATAGTACAAAAGAAGAACATATCAATAATGTAAAATATTATTATAAAACAAAATTTGATTTAGATTTTGATAACATAAAAGACAACAAAATAGAATTAACATTAAAACAAAGAATAAAGAATAAATGTTATAGAATATGTACAAAATATAATTGTGTTAAAGAAGCAAAAAATATATTAAATTTAATATATCAAACATATAAGATAACTTTTGGCTTATTAAAAAACATATTATATTTTATAAAGTTTTTAATATTAAGTATTTATTCTTGCTTTGTAATACTAATAAAAATATTAAAAAACGAAGAAAAATAAAGATAAATTTAAAGAAAGATAATAAAAAGCTTTCTTTTTATTTAAATAAAATATGTTTTTTGATATAATAGATACAGTTAGGAGCAACGGTATGGAATCAAAATATATACATTATTGTTGGTTTGGTAACAAACCTTTACCTAAATTAGCTAAAAAGTGTATCAAAAGTTGGAAAAAGTATTTGCCTAATTACGAAATTATTAGATGGGATGAAAGCAATTTTAATATTAATGAATGTCCATTTGTGAAACAGGCTTATGAAAATCAAAAATATGCATTTGTTTCAGATTATGTAAGATCGAAAGTGCTTTTTGAAATGGGTGGAATTTATTTTGACACAGATATGTTAATTGTAAAACCGGTTGACTTTCTTTTAAAAGACAACACTTTTTTAGGAATAGAAGATTCTTTTATGGTTGCTGCAGGTGTATGGGGGGAAAATAAGCCCAAATCATTTTTTTCAGGAAAAATGTTGGAATTCTATCAATCACAAGAACAATTTGATATTAACGAAATGTTTAAATTTTCAATTCCTAGAATAATGACTAAGTTTTTAAATGAAATAGGTTTAGATCACTTATCAACAGAGGTACAAAATTTACCTCATAACATAAAAATTTATCCAAGAGAATATTTTTACCCACTTTCATTTAATATGAAAAACAATTATTTTACTAATAAAACTTGTATGATTCACTATTATGATGCAAGTTGGTTTTCTTCAAAACAGAAAATGAAAAGAAATTTAAATAAAATTTTTGGCGAAAAAAACATAGATAAAATAAATTTATTATATAAAAAAATCTTGCATATACTTGATTCAATTATAAGAAAATTTTTATATAAACCTGCCAAATATTTTAAATATACTTATATGAATGGTGGTAAATATAAACATGATATGGAAGTGGGAATAAATGCATTAAAAGAAATCAACAACGATTATATTGTAATGCATAATCCTGATTGGCTAGGTATAACGAGCGCAACAATAGAACTGTTTGACAACCGTGTTCCATGTGGAGAATTTTTTAGAAAAAAAGACATAAAAAAATTTGGAAATATAATATTAGAACAGAATATTACACAAGTTATCTTTAGTGCGATGTGTTTAGGATGGAAAGATTTAGCATACTATTTAAAAAAGAAAAATCCATATATAAAAATAAAATGTTTCTGGCATGGAAGTATTTCACAAGTATACGACGAATATGGTTGGGAAAGGAATCAAGAACTTATAGACATGGCAAATGATGGCATTTTAACGACATTTGGTACTTGTAAAGAATCGTTGATAAAATTTTATGAAAATCTAGGAATAGATGTAAGTTTTATAAGAAACAATGTTACACTTCCTAAAATAATAAACCATGTTGAACCTGACAATTTAGTTATTGGATTATATGCGGCAAGAAAAGATGATTGGAGAAAAAATTTATTTACTCAAATAGCAGCTATATCTTTGCTAAAAAATGCTACCGTAGACATAATTCCTTTGGATTATGAAACAGAATATTTTGCAAAAAGTTTAGGGTTAAAGGTTATAGGAAAATGTGGAACAATATCCAGAAATGAATTGTTAGAAAGAATGTCAAAAAATACTTTGAATTTATACATTACGTTTTCAGAATGTGCACCGATGTTGCCATTGGAATCATTTGAAGTTGATACAATATGCTTGACGGGAAATAATCATCATTATTTTAAAAATACCGAATTAGAAAAATATTTAGTGGTTAATAACGAAGAAAGTCCTCTAGAAATTTCAAAAAAAATAAGACTATCTTTAAATAATAAAGAAAAAATATTAAAATTATATAAAATATGGAAAAAGGAAAATGATAAATTAAGTGTAAAAAGCGTAAAAGAATTTATAGAAAAGTGAGGTAAAATATGATAGAACAATTAAAAAAAGCAAAAAATACTCTTGTGTTTTTACCGAAAGATGATATTTCTATAAGAGATAGTCTTGAATATACATTAGGAAACGTGATTGTAATTGATAAGGTTACAAATCAATGTGAAATTCTAAATTTTATAAATAAAAATAAAATAAAAAAAATATTTTTAAATGGTTACAATTCGTTGTATGAGTACCTACTACCTCGCTTAAAAAAAGAAATAAGTGTTTGTTGGATATTTAATAGTTCATTTTCTAATATGTCAAATAATGGTGTCAGAAATACATTTCATCAGATGATGGATTATATTGACAGAGATTTAGTAACAAGTATTGGGTGCATAAGTATAGATAATTACAAAGTTTTTAATAATCTAGGATTCAAATGTGAAATAATTAATTTAGATATTAAATCGACAGAGAAAACTAATATTAATAATAATACTATTGGTGTATTAAGCAATGATATTGATCCTCGAAATAATATTTATAATCAATTAGCTGCATTGACGTTAATTGATTATGATTATTGTAAATTGTCAATCAAAATGAAAAAAACAAACAATTTTTTGAAGAAATTTAATATAAAATATCAAAAAGAAAAGTCACTAGATAATATAATATCAAATAATTTTGTTAATCTATACATAAATTTTACCAATACTAATACAGAATTAATAAAAAAAAGTTTTAATTATGGAGTACCATGTTTAGTTGGAAATACAAATTATTTTAACAATAGCGAATATTTAAAAGAGCATTTAGTAGTAAAGTCAGATGATGATATTAATGAAATAGCCCAAAAAATAGTTTTTGTTAAAAATAATTATGATAATATAATAAAAGAATATAGAAATAAGGAGTGGAAGTAATGGAAAAAGTGAAATTATCAATAATTGTTCCTGTATATAATGTAGAACAATACGTAGAAAAATGTTTGAACTCATTGTTAGAACAAAATTCTAATGACTACGAAATAATAGTTGTCGATGATGGTAGTACTGACAATTCAAACAAGATAATAGAAAAAATTATTAAAAACAAAAAAAATGCAAAACTATATAAAAAAAGAAATGGCGGCTTAGGAAGCGCAAGAAATTATGGATTTAGCAAAAGCAATGGAGATTATGTGTCTTTTGTAGATTCAGACGATTGGGTTGAAAAGGATTACGTGAAACGTATATTAGATAAGATAAATAATAACAAATATGATCTTATAACCTTCAATATGATTGGAATTAATGATGGATGGAAAGATGGAATTACAAGAGTAATATATCCAAATTTTAAAAGAATGAATAAGCATGATTTTTTAAAAGTTTGTTTTGAGCCAGCATTTGCATGTGCAAGAGTTTATAAAAAATCATTAATTGAATCTCATAAATTTCCAGAAGAAAATTATTGGTTTGAAGATATGTATACCATGCCTTTTATTTTATCAGACTCTGAAGAAATGGGCTATATAAATAAGGGATTATATTATTATAGACAAAGAAATCAATCTATTACACAAAGTCATATGAATAAAAAATCACTAGATGTAATTTTAGCTTGGAAAAATGGAATTCAAAACATAAAAAGAGAATATTTTGATGATTATATATATGCTTTATATAAAAGCATTGTTAGTTTTATATATTTTAAACCTGAATTTGCCGAGGATTACTTAAATTTTTATAAAGAAAATAAAAAATATTTTAAAAACAATAAATATATAAAAAAAGCAATAATGAAAAAAGAAATAGAAGATATTTCAAACAAAAAATTAATTCCAAAAAAAATACATTATTTTTGGTTTGGAAACGGTAAAAAAAGCGAAATATTTGAAAAATGTTATAATTCATGGAAAAAATACGCTCCGGATTGCGAAATAATAGAATGGAATGAGCGTAATTGCGATATTAATGAATGTGAATATGTAAAAGAGGCATATGAAAATAAAAAATGGGCTTTTGTAACCGATTATTTTAGATTAAAAATTATTAAAGAATATGGTGGAATTTATGTGGATACAGATACTGAATTTACAACTTATATTCATTCTCTATTATTAAATGAAGCTTTTTTTGCTTTTGAAACCAACAACGTACATGCAGGAATTTTTGGAGCTGTGCCAAATAACAAAATGATAACGACTATATTTAATACATATAACGGAGAACATTTTATTAACTCTGATGGCACATTTAATACTGTTAATACTATTCCAAAGAGAATATCTAAGGTTTTAGCAGAAAATACTAGTATTCGTTTTGATGGAGAAGAACAAATATTAGAAAATAATATAAGAATATATTCTGCAGATGTGTTAACTTTAAATATGTATAACGATAGAAATATTGCAGAACATCACTATGAAGCAACATGGTGGGATGCAAAATATGGAATAAGATCTTACAAATATGATGTTTTAGAATATTATTTTCAACATACAGTACCTTCATCAAAAAATCTTTATATTAATAAAGACTTAAAATTAAGAGTTTTATTTAGAAAAATTGTTCCCTATAATATAAGAGTCAAATTAAAAAATATTTTAAGGAGATTAAAAAAATGAAGAATAAATTGAAAAAAATTAACTTAAAAGAATTATTTTTTACATTATTAATGACTATCACAATATTCATAGCATTTAAAAATCAATTAGATGACTCATTAAATAGCAATATTCAAAAGTTAATTTTATCTATTTTATTTATAGCATTAATTTATATCTCAATAAAGAAAATTGTTGATTTGTATAAAAATAACAAAAAATATTTAATAATATTAAATATAATACTTTACTTCATACTATGTTTAAATTATAATATTTTGAATTTAGACTTTATTTCGAAATCAATAATATTTTTCTTAACAATATTTATAAGTATTAGTGACAAAACCTACAATTATAAAAAATTAAATAATAATAAAATTTTATTTTTCATTATATCAAGTATAATATGTTTCTTATTTGTGGGGCATAATCTTTTTTTGCAAAATGATAATTTTTATATAAGCTTAAAGAATGTCTCTTTGTTTATACTGGCTGATATTTATCTATTAAATTTTGAAATTAATTTTATAAATGTACTCACTAACATAAAAATGCAAAAAAATCAAAAATATAGCAAAAAAGACTTTATTGCATTGTTTGCCATAATGGCAAGTATTTGGATATTGGTTGGTATTGGATATTATCCTGGCAACATTACTTCAGACGGTGTAGATCAAATTTTACAAGCAATAGGATATTGGCCACTAAACAATTCACATCCAATTATAATGGCTTTAATAATGAGAATTTTATATGGCATTTATAAATCTACTTTCTTTGTAATTTTAGTACAAATATTTTTTTCATCAGTAGTTTTTTCTTTAATATTTTATGAAGCTATAAAAAAAGGCATTAATAAAAAATATATATACATATTAGACATACTTTTTGCACTAATGCCTAATAATTATATGATGGTAACATCAATATTTAAAGATATACCATATAGTTTTTTAATAGTGTTAGTATCATACTATTTATATAAAATAATTGATAGTAAACATCATTTCATAAATAACAAATTAAATTACTTTTTATTTCCAATTATATTGATAACTTGCACATTTTATCGCCATAATGGAAAGGGAGTATTAATTCTAACTATATTGGCACTAATTATGCTAACAATAAAATTTAAAGAAAAAAAAATACTTATTTTAGTGATGGAGTCTATTATTTTATATATTTTAGCAAATAACATAATATTCCCACAATTTTACAAAATTGAAAAAAATCAGCAATATATTTCAGAATTTAATATGCCAGTGCAAAGAGTAGTTGGGAATTTATACAATCATAATTTAAAAGTTTCTTCACGCTCTTATGAAATAGTAAGTAGAATATTATCGCCTGAAATTTTAGGAAAATATTTTAATAAATATACTAATGATTCATATTATGCTGAAGAAGTAGAAATATATAAAGATAATAATAAAAATAAAAAAAATGTAACTCTCTTCAATTTAATCGAAGTTTACTCAGAATGTTTTTTTAATTATCCTTATAAAACAATAAAGGAAAGAACCGATGCAACAAATATTATGTGGAATGTTTCTATGCCTCATGATTCCTATAATCATAATTTTGTAGAAGGAATATGGTATCCAATAAAAAAAGTAGATAATTTAGATATAGATATATATAATATTAGAAATAATGAGGAAGCATATGTTCCAGATAATATTATAAATAAATGCTTCAAGTTTTTAAGAGATAAAATAATGGGCTTTCAATTTTTTGATTGTTTTTTATGGAGAACCGGCATTTATTTAGCAATAATTTTATTATGTAGTTATATAATGTTAATTCAAAATAAAAAAGGTTTATATATACTATATCCTATGATAGGTAATACATTGACTTTAATTGTATCATTATCATGGCAAATGTATAGATATGTTTATTACATATTTCTAATATCAATAGCTTATATAATATTTACAATAATATGTGCAAATAAAAAATAATAAAAACTTATTGCAAGGAGGTATAACAATGAAAATACTACTAATAATTCCTTCATACAACGAAGAAAAAAATATATTAAAAGTTTATAATGAAATAAATAATTATAACAAACAAAACAAAATAAAATATGATTATATATTTATAAATGATTGTAGTACTGATAAATCGGAAAAAATATTTAATGAAAATAATATTAATCACATAAACCTAATTCATAATTTAGGAATAGGTGGAGCAGTACAAACAGGATATAAATATGCATTAGAAAACAATTATGATATAGCAATACAATTTGATGGTGATGGACAACATGACATTAATTATGTAAGTAAAATAATTGAACCAATTATTAATGAAGAATCAAATATGGTAATAGGTTCACGTTTTATAGATGATTCAAGTGATTTTAAATCAACAAAAATGAGACAATGTGGAATAATTTTAATATCTTTCTTTATAAAGTTATTTACACAAAAAAAAATACATGACACAACTAGTGGATTTAGAGCAGTTGACAAAAAACTAATTACTGAATTTGCAAAATATTATCCAATAGAATATCCAGAACCAGTATCAACTGTTACGGTGTTAAAAAAAGGTTATACTGTTTCAGAAGTTGGGGTAAGTATGAATGAAAGAAAAGAAGGAACATCATCTATCAAAACATGGAAATCAGTATACTACATGATAAATGTAATTTTATCAATAATTGTTACAGGTATAAGGAGAAATTAATATGACAGGTAAACTATTAATCTATTCAATAATAATAACTCTATTTATAATATTAGTAATATTAAATATATTAAAAAAAGGTAGAATGAATATTAAGTATTCTTTAGTATGGTTAATTGCATTTGGACTATTATTAATATCTTTACTAGTACCAAATCTATTAAATGTAATTACTAAATTCTTAGGCTTTAATTTATCATCAAATTTAATAATCGTATTCTTTATAGGTATACTTGTAGTAATAAATATTTCTATGACAATTATTATATCTGGTCAAACAGAAAAAATTAAATTATTAGTACAAGAAGTATCTATGTTAAAAAAAGAGGTAAAAGAAAATGAAAAATCAAAGAAGTAAAAACTTATTAATTTTTTCTGGTTATCACTTACCTCATCTTGGTGGTATTGAAAGATATACAGATAATTTATCACAAGAATTTAAAAAATTAGGATGGAATACAACTATTGTATCTTCAAACTATGATAACTTAAAACCAGAAGAAGATATTAATGGAATAAAAAATTATAGAATACCAATTTATAATTTATTTAAATCAAGATATCCAATTCCAAAACATAATAAAGAATTCAAAAATATATTCAAAGAACTAGACAAAAAAGAATATGATGCAGTTATTGTAAATACAAGATTTCATTTAACTACAATGGTAGGAGCAAAATATGCTAAAAAACATAACATTCCAGTATTCTTAGTAGAACATGGTTCAGAACATTTAACAATAGATAATAAAGTATTAGACTTTTTTGGCGCAATATATGAACATTGCTTGACACACTTTGTAAAAAAATATGTAAATTATTATTATGGAGTTTCATTGGGTGCTTGTGAATGGCAAAAACATTTTGGAATAAACTCTGATGGTGTGTGGTATAATTCAATTAACGAATTCTATGATGTAAACAAAATAAAAAAGAATGAAAAGAAAATAATTATAACTTATGCAGGAAGAATATTAAAACAAAAAGGAGTTTATGAACTATTAGAAAGTTTCGTAAATCTTAGTAAACAAGATAACAATATAGAATTACATTTAGCCGGAAACGGTAACAAACTAGATATATTAAAAGAAAAATACAAAGATAATAAAAATATTATATTTGAAGGAAAATTGGACTTTAAAGAGTTAACAAAATTATATGAAAAAACAAATATATTTGTATATGCGCCTTTATGGCCAGAAGGATTACCTACTTCAATATTAGAAGCTGGATTAATGAAATGTGCAATCATCGCATCACCACAAGGTGGAATAAAAGAAATAATAAATAATAAACAAAATGGTATAATGATTAATTCAAAAAAAGAATTAGAAGATGCTTTAGAATTGTTAATCAATAATAAAAATTTAAGAAATAAATATAGTGAAGAAATATATAGTACTGTATTTGATAAATTTTTATGGAAAAACACAGCAAAGAAAATAGAGAGTGATATAAATGAAAGAATCAAATAAAATAAAAAAAAGCATTTTATACAATTCAATAGGCTCTTTTACATATTTATTTTGTCAATGGATAATAACTTTTATTGTAGTATGGATAGCAGGATATGAAACAGCAGGAATATTATCACTAGCTATGACTGTTTCAACAACTTATACAGTAATAGCTTCGTTTAATATGAGAAATTATCAAGCATCAGATATAAAAAATAAATTCAGTGAAAAAACATATATAACTTCAAGAATAATAACTTGTTTAATTGCCTTAATTTTAACAATTATATATAGTTTAATAAAACAATTTAAAATATATCAATTATTATGTATTATATTTTATATGATATTTAAACTTTCTGAAGCACTAGTTGACGTTATTCATGGTTCATTACAAAAAAAATGGAGATTTGATATTATAGGATTATCATTTTTTATAAGAGGTTTATTAACATTAATATCATTCACTTTAACATTATTATTAAGTAAAAATATATTATTATCGATAATTATAATGATGATTTCAACTTACATATTTATATATTTTTATGATATAAAAAATTATAAAAAAGAATACAAAAATTTAGGAATCACAAATAAAAATAATATAATAAAATTATTAATAATTTGTATTCCACTAGTAATATATGGATTTTTATTCAATTATGTATCAATGTATCCAAAAGTTACATTAGAAAATATTCTAGGTACAAAAATGCTAGGATATTATTCAACAGTTGCAACACCAGCGTTAATAATTCAAGTTGCATGTTCCTTTATTTTTAGCCCTTTAGTATCACATTTTGCAGAACTTTATGATAAAAATAAAATTAAAGAATTAAAACAAATAATGAATAGAACAAATATATTAATAATAATTATAGGATTTACTGGAATATTATTTTCACATTTTTTTGCAAATTTCTTTTTAACATTATTATTTGGAAAAGAAATAACACCGTATACTTACTTATTTAGTGGTGTAATAATAGTATCAACAATAATTGCCATTATTTGGTTTTTAGGTACTATATTAACAGTAATTAGAGATTATAAGACATTATTACTAGGAGCAATAATATCTTTATTAACAAGTCTAATATTATCTAAAATGATGATAAATAAATTTAATTTAAATGGAGTAAACTATACTTTAATAATAGCATATTCTATTCAAACTATAATATATTTAATTAGTATTTATAAACTAAAAAAAGAAGATAACAATACAATATGTTATGTAAGGAGCACTTCTATAATAAATGATTCAAGAGCCACAAAAGAAATAGAATCATTAATTAACAATAATTATAATGTTTACGTTATAGGTTGGGATAGGGACAAAAGAATTAATGATTATAAAAGTTTTAAAATATCTAACAAAAAATTAGAATGTAGTTTCTTTAAATTTAACTCAACATATGGAGAATCTAAAAAGAATATAATTGGATTATTATTATTTCAAATATATTTATTTATAGTTTTAATAAAAAATAATAAAAAATATAAATATATTCATGCTTGCGATTTTGATTGTGGCTTTATTTCAAATATAATAGCTAAAATGTATAATAAAAAATTAGTTTATGACATGTATGACTATTATACAGATTCAAGACCAATGCCCGCAAAATTAGAAAAAAAAGTAAATTGGTTAGAAAATAATGTAATTAATAATGCTGAAGTTTCAATAATTTGTGGTGAATGGAGAAAAAAACAAATAAAAAATAGTAATCCAAAAAAATTAGTTATTATTCATAATACCCCAAATTTAAGTAATATAAATTATAACAGGATAATAAAAAGTAATTCAAAAAAAGAAAAAATAGTTTATGTTGGAATTCTACAAGATCATAGATTAATAATGGAAACAGTAAATGAACTTGCAAAAAATAATAAATTTGAATTGCATATCGGTGGTTTTGGCAAATATGAAACTGAAATAAAGAAAGTTGCTGAAAAACATGAAAATATATATTTTTATGGTTCATTAAAATACAATGATGTTTTATGTCTTGAAAAAGATTGTGATATATTGTTAGCAACTTATGATCCAAATATAAAAAATCACAAATATTCTGCACCAAATAAAGTATATGAAGCCATGGCATTAGGAAAGCCAATAATAGTTTGCAAAAATACAGGAATAGACGAGTTAGTAGAAAAAAATAAAACTGGTTTTTCTATAAATTATAACGCAAATGAATTAATACAAAAACTAGAAGAGATAAGTAAAGATAAGAAGTTATTAAAAAATATTTCATTTAATTCTAAAAAAATGTATGAAGAAAAATATAATTGGCAAATAATGGAAAAAAGATTAATAAACATTTACAATAGCATGGAGGAAGAAAATGATAACAATTTTAACACCGACATACAATAGAGAAAAATTAATTAATAAAGCATATGAAAGTTTATTACAACAAACAGATAAAAATTTTGAGTGGCTAGTAATAGATGATGGCTCTGTTGATAATACAAAACAATACATTGAAAAAATAAAAAAAGATAAAAAAATAAATATACGGTATATTTATAAAGAAAATGGAGGAAAACATACAGCATTAAATTTAGGAACCAAAGAAGCAAAAGGTGAATTAATATTAATATTAGATAGTGATGATTACTTAGATAAAAAAGCCGTGGAAAATATCCATAAATATTGGAATAAGTATAAAGATACAGAAAAAATATGTGGTATGACATTCTTAAAAAAATTAGATAATCCAATGTATAAAGAAAAGACATTTAAAGAATGTATTTCTAATATGAATGATTTTAAATATAACGAAGGTAATTTAGCAGATATGTGTGAAGTAATGAGTACAGAAATATTAAAAAAATATCCATATCCTGTTTTTAAAGGAGAAAATTTCTTAAGTGAGGCAATAGTAACTGGAGAAATTTCAAAAAAATACAATCTAGCATATATTCCAATTGTTATTTATTATGCTGAATATTTAAATGATGGACTTTCAAAAAATTGGATGAGATTAGTTGTAAATAATCCACAAGGAGCGAGAGCTAATTCATTAATGTTTATGAGTAAAGAATACAAACTTTCTATAAGAATAAAAAATTGTTTAACATTTGGAGTGTATTCTTTTATTGCTAAAAAAAATATTTTAAAAGATACTAAAATGAAAATATTATCTTTCATAACTTTATTACCATGTTATATTTTAGCAAAAATATTAAATAAAAAATATAGAGGTTTAAAATGAAAAAGATAAAAGTAATGAGTATATTTGGTACTAGACCAGAAGCCATCAAAATGGCACCACTAGTAAAAGAATTGGAAAGTAGAAAAGAAATTGATAGTATTGTTTGTGTAACTGCACAGCATAGAGAAATGTTAGACCAAGTTTTAGAAACATTTGATATAAAACCAAATTATGATTTAGATATTATGAAACAAGGTCAAACATTAAGTGATATAACATCTAGAGTATTAACAGGTTTAGAAAATATAATAAAAGAAGTTAAACCTGATATAGTTTTAGTACATGGAGATACAACAACAACTTTTGCTGGAGCCCTAGCAGCATTTTATAATCAAGTTGCAATTGGTCATATAGAAGCTGGATTAAGAACATATGACAAATATTCACCCTTTCCAGAAGAAATGAATAGACAAATGGTTGATTGTATGACAGATATGTATTTTGCGCCTACAAAATTAAGTAAAGATAATTTGCTTAAACAAAATATAGATGAAAATAAAATATATATTACAGGAAATACTGCAATAGATGCTATGTCAAAAACAGTAGACAAAAATTATAAACACAAAGAATTAGAATGGATTAAAGATGACGAAAGAATGATACTTTTAACAGCTCACAGAAGAGAAAATCTAGGTGAACCAATGAGAAATATCTTTAGAGCAATCAAAAGAATAACAGATGAATTTGAAGATGTAAAAGTAATATATCCCATTCATAAAAATCCTAAAGTAAGAGAAATAGCAAAAGAAATATTTGGAAACACAAATAAAATAAAATTAATAGAACCATTAGAAGTGTTTGATTTCCATAACTTTCAAAATAAAAGTTATATGATAATGACAGATAGCGGTGGAATACAAGAAGAAGCACCATCCTTAGGAAAACCAGTACTAGTTTTAAGAGACACTACAGAAAGACCAGAAGGAATAGATGCTGGAACACTAAAACTTGTTGGAACCAATGAAGAAACAATATATAAAGAAGCAAAAAGGTTGCTAACAAATAAAGAAGAGTATAACAAAATGAGTCATGCTTCAAATCCATATGGAGATGGAACGGCAAGTAAAAAAATTGTAGATGCAATTATTGATAAATATAATAATTAAAAAATCACCAGTCACGGTGATTCTTTTTTGAGTATGCAATAATATTACATATCGTATACTATATATAAATTATTGTTTACACTTTAATAAATTTTGACGTATTTATCTCTTTTATTTGCTACTCAAACTTTTTTAGTGGCTAAAAGAAATAGTATAAACAATATTATTAATATACTTTTAATTAATCTAGAATAAATTTAGACCATATTAATATTTCGAAATTATATTGTTTATAACTCAAAGTATTACCACTATAGGTAAAACGGCTTTTAATTTTTTCATCAAGTCATATCACCTCTTTCTAGTCTTAAAACAAGACAACAAAAGTATAACAATGAAACTGTCATAAAGACCTAAATTGTCTAAAAGTGCTATTTTTACGTTCAAAAAGAAGCATTTTTAAACTATTTTGCAAATTAATTTATATTATATTAATTTATAAATAATAATAAAAATATATAAAACAATACTTAATTAATAATTATTTTAAGAAAAATTAAAAAAGAAACTTTTACAGGATAATATTATAACAATTCTATTTTTTTTCTACATCATATTTGTTATAATGATTTATAGGTAGGTGTACTTTATGAGCAACAACAAAAAATTATATATATTTTTAATATTATTACCAATTATAGATTTACTAACATCTATATCAACAAGATTATTTAATCTTACAGTAAGTATAGGAGTAATCGTAAAATTACTATTTCTAGCAATAATGTTAATAACTCTAATCTTTTCCACATCGAAATATAAAAAGAAGGGTTTAATATATATACTTTTAATATTCATTTACATGCTAGCATATATTTTATCAAAAATAAAATATCTAACAATGTCTATGTTTATAAAAGAATCAATATATATGTTTAAAACAATGTATTTTCCAATATTATTAGTTTGCTTATTATGCTTTTTTGATGAACATAAATTTGATAAAGAAAAAATAATCAAAATACTAATAATAAATTTTATAACATATGGAATACTATTATTTTTACCGTTAATTACAAATACAGGATTTAGTACTTATAATTACAAAGGTTATAAAGGAAGTTCAGGATGGTTTAATTCAGCAAATGAAATATCAGTTATTTTAACACTACTATACCCATTTTTATTAACAAAAATTAATAAAAGTAAATTTAATATAGTTCTAATAATATTTATGATTTTAATGATATTCTCTTTAGGAACTAAAGTTTCAGTATTAGGAATAATAATTACAACAACAATTATATTAGTATTGTCATTAATTAAGAAAAAGAAAATAACAACTTTAAAAATAGGATTTATACTTTTAGGTATTATACTTTTAATATTAAATAGTAGTACACTTAATAATGTAAAATATAATATACCAAAAGATCCAAAAAAATTAAAAAATGTTAAAGTAAAACCAGAGCCTCCAAGAAAAGATCCAGTAACTGAACAAGAAAAAAACGAACGTTTTCTAGAGGAAGAATATGGAAGAATAAGAAAAGAAATAGAAAAAGAAGACAAGTTAAGCAATGATTCCAAATTAGTAAAACAAATAAAAAAATATGGAAGAATAATGTTATCTTCAAGAGATATATATTTTAGATTAACATATGAAATATATTCGAAACATTTTAATGCAAAAGTATTATTGTTAGGAATAGGATATTCAAATACAATAGAAATAAAACATTATGCAATAACAAAACTTATAGAAATAGATATATTAGATATATTTTTTCATTCAGGACTTATTGCACTAATATTAGTTTTACTACCTTTCATTTACTATTTAATAAAAATAATTCAATCTAGAGAATTAAATATAAATACAGTATTTTATACATTAATGATAGGATTATTATTAAGTATATCTTGTATAAGTGGTCATACATTATGCGCTCCTGCTGTATCTATATATATAGTTATGTATTTATTACCTGCTATGAATGAAATAAACTTATTAAATAAAAAAGATAATAAAATCAAAAAAAATAAAGTTTCAATATACGCTCTACATTTAAATTATGGAGGAGTAGAAAAAAATATTTGTACTAAAGCAAATATATTAAGTGAAATAAATGATGTAGAAATAATAAGTTTGTATAAATTAAAAGATAAACCAGATTTTAAATTAAATGATAATGTAAAAATTAAATATTTAACTACTAATATAAAACCAAATAGAAAAGAATTAAAAGAAGCATTACATTCTAAAAATATAATCAACATAATAAAACAAGGTATATATAGTATAAAAGTACTTTATTTAAAACATACACTAATTACTAAATCAATGATAAATTGTAATAGTGAAATTATTATATCTACTAGAATAGATTTTACAGAAAAATTAATAAGAAATAATGAATATAATAATATTAAAATAGCAGAAGAACATATTTATCATAACAATAATACAAAATATTTAAATAAATTACATTATATATTAAAAAGTGTTGACTATTTAATGCCAAGTAGCAATTACTTAACTAATTACTATAAAGAATTATTTACAGAATATAGATATAAAATAATAACAAATAACATGCCAATAGAAACTGATAATAAATTATCTAATCTAAAAAATAAAAACATAATATCAGTAGGAAGATTAGAAAAAGTAAAAGGTTATGATGATTTAATAAAATTATTTAATAAATTAGATAACAAAGAATGGACTTTATCAATAGTAGGTACTGGAAGTGAGTTTGATAATTTAAATAATCTTATAAAAGAATTAAATATGGAAGATAATATTAAATTATTAGGATTTAAAAATACAGAAGAATTAAATAAGCTTTACAAAGAATCATCTATATATATAATGACATCAATAGAAGAATCTTTTGGATTAGTACTTTTAGAAGCTGCTAGCCATGGATTACCACTTATAGCATATGATAGTGCATTAGGAGCAAAAGAAATAATTAAAGAAAATGGTATTTTGATAAAAAATAGAAATGAAAAAGAAATGATTAAAGAATTAAAAAATCTAATAAATGATGAAAAAGTAAGAAAAGAATATCAAATAAAATCTTTATCAATATCTAAACAATATGATTACGATTTAATAAAAGAAGAAAATATAAATTTCTTTAAAAATATAAGTCATAATAATATTTATACTAATTTATATATAAATAATAAAAAAGAATGTTATAACTTAATTGAAAATAAATTAAAAAATAAAGAAAAAGAATTTATTATAACGGCTAATCCAGAAACATATATGCTATCTAGAAAAGATTCTGAAATATCAGATATGCTTTATAATAAAAATAATTTAATAGTACCAGATGGAATAAGTATAGTTAAAACAAGCAACTTATTAGGATATAATATAAAAGAAAGAATAACAGGAGTAGATTTAGCAGAACATTTATTAACATTAGCGAATGAAAATAAATATAAAGTATATTTATTTGGTGCTAGCGAAGATGTAATGGATAAACTAACTAATGCTATAAGTACAAAATATCCAAACATAAATCTAGTTGGCGGAACAAATGGTTATATAAAGGATAAAGATGGAGTAATGAATTATATTAAAACAACTAATCCTGATATAGTCATGTTAGCATTAGGAATACCTCTTCAAGAAAAATTAATTAATAAACATATAAATGATTTCAAAAAAGGAATATTTATAGGAGTAGGTGGTTCATTTGATGTGCTAAGTGGCACTAAAAAACGTGCTCCAAGAATTTTTATTAAATTGAATTTGGAATGGTTATATAGAATAGCAAGTGAACCAAAAAGAATAACAAGATTTATAAAACATAATATAAAATATTTAATAGTAATATTAAAAGAAAAAATAAACAGAAATGTTGATAACAAATAACTTATCAACATTTTTTAGTTATGAAGAAAATATGAAAAAAAAACATTTGACACATGATATACCAAATGATATTATTTAATTAGGTGAGCATTCAACCCCCTGAAAGTTGAATGTCTACCCTGGTTGGATAAACATCGGCCCTAACTGAGTTGGCTGATGTCTTTTTATTTTATATATAAACTATTCTTTATCTAAAAAGATTATCATTAAAATAATAATAATTCTATTCAATAATTTTTCCAAATTTTTGAACATATTACCACCTACTTCCTACAAATTCAAAAAGAATCTCAGTTAGTGAGGTAAACACCAACACGAATGCTCGATTAGTTATACTATATCACTTTTAAATATAAATAAAGTGTTTCGACAAAACCTCTAAAAACTTATCAAAACTCAACAAATTATATAATAATGAATAAAAATAAATAATCATATTGACACATGAATTTAAAAATATTATATTTAAGAAGGGATACAAATAGAAAGGGATTAATCAATAAAAGAAATTTATTAACATTTTTATAAGATTAATTATATGAGAAAAATATGAAAAAAATAATCAAAAAATTACAAGAACTATATGACAAGTATAAATATTCTATTTATAGCAGTATGATATTTACATTTTTAACACATTTTTATTTTTTTACTAGAAGACTAGCAAACGAAGATGACTTATCATATTTAGTATTTAAAGATTTTGCACTAACAAGTGGAAGATGGAATAACGGAACATTATTTACAACATCATTAATGTCAGCACCAATTAATTTTGTATTAGTTATAATAATACTAGCATTAATTAGTTTATTAATATGTGATATTTTCAAAATAAAAAATAAGAGGAATATGATTTTAGTTTCATTAATAATATCAACATTTCCTTCATTAGCACTATCATTTAGTTATTTATTTATGGTAGAAATCTATATGACTTCCTTACTATTAGCTGTACTTGCAGTATGGCTAAGTACAAAATGGAAATATGGTTTCATACCAGGAAGTTTATGCATCGCATTATCACTTGGTAATTACCAATCATACATCGCAGTATCAGTATCTCTTATAATAATTTTTATAATAAAAGAAATACTTGATAAGAAAAAAGAAAAAGATATATTTAAAGATATTATAAAATTATTTATAATGGGAATTATTGGAATCATACTATACTTTATTATATTGAAAATACTTTTATTAATAAACAAAACATCTTTATCAAACTATAAAGGTGCAAATAGTATGGGAATTCCTCCAATAAGTGAATGGCCAAAATTAATATTTAGAACATATAAACATTTTATAGGATACTTTATAGGAAAATCATACTTTAGAGTTTCAATATTCGAAAGTATAATAAGAATTTTAACGATAATGTTAACATTTATTTTACTAATAAATAAAATTAAAAAAGAAAATATATATAAAAACAAAACAAACATAATAATATTTACAATATTAATTATTTTAATACCATTAACATTTAATATAGTAGATTTTATGGCATATAAAGCAGACTTAACATCACTACAAATATATAGTTTCTCATCATTATATTTGCTAATAATACTTTTAATAGATAAAACAAAACCAAAATACTTAAATATAATAACAACAATTTTAATAATAATGATAGGTATTATGAATTTTATAACAACAAATAAATATTATTTCAAACAAGAAACATATTATAAATATACAGAAAACTTTAATAATCGTTTATTAAATAAAATAGAAAGTACAGAAGGATATTATTATGGAATACCAATTATATTCAAAGGAGAATCAAATAGCAATTTTTATAAAGAGTTAAATACATTACCAAACACAAATGATAATATAACATTTGACCAATCATTATGGGGTGGGAAATATATCGGATATGCAGATTTATACACTTATAATAATGATAAAAAAATATTTACAATGATAAATAATGAATTTGGCGTATATCTAAATAGAGCAACAGATGAAGAACGTGATAAGATAAAAGGTAGTAAAGAATATAACAATATGAAATCTTATCCAGAAAAAGATTCAATAAAAATAATAGATGGTATATTAGTTGTAAATTTCTAATATACTTTTTATTTTATAAAAAATTAAAGATTATATGGTATACTAAATACATAAGGAATGATATTATGAAATTAGAGATATACGATTTTGATGGAACTATATATGACGGTGATTCAACTATAGATTTTATAAAATATTTAACAAAAAGAAAAAAAAGTATATTATCTCATTATCCAAAAATGGGTATATATTTTATAAAATATAAATTAAAATTAATAACTAAAGAAACTATGAAGGAATGTTTTTTTGAAATATTTAACAAATTTGAAAATATTGATAATGAATTAGAATTGTTTTGGAAGACTCATGAAAAAAATATAAAAGATTTTTATAAAAATAAAAAAACACATAAAAATGATATAATTGCATCAGCAAGTCCATATTTTTTGCTTGAACCAATTGCAAAAAAATATAAAATAAAGAAATTATTTGCATCTCCAGTTGATAAGAAAACAGGAAAATATAACGGAATAAATTGTCATAATGTTGAAAAAGTAAAACTTATTAACAAAGAATATCCTGAATGTATAATAGAAACAATGTATTCAGATGATATAAACGCAGATAAACCATTGCTTGATTTAGCAAAAAAATCTTATGTAATTAAAAAGAATAATATATATAATTATGAAGATTTTAAAAATAAAAAGCCAAATATTTTTAAAAGATTTTGGGATTTTGGATGGAATATATATCATAAAAATGAAGAAATCTGGAATTACTTAATTGTTGGATTTTTAACAACTTTAATTAGTTTAATAACATATTATGCATGTGTTACAACTTTTTTAAATCCAGAAAATGCTAAAGAACTTCAAATTGCAAACATTATTTCTTGGATAATATCTGTTGCGTTTGCGTATGTAACTAATAGAGTTTTCGTTTTTAAAAGTAAAGAAAAAAATATTGTAAAAGAAGCCACTTCATTTGTTTCTTCTAGAATATTAACTTTAGTTCTAGACATGTTATGTATGTTTATAATTGTAACATTATTACATTTAAATGATAAAATAGGAAAGTTAGTTTCTCAAATATTAGTTATTGTTGGAAACTATATAATAAGTAAATTATTGGTATTTAAAAAATGATAAAAATAAAAATAAACAATAAAGAATATGAAATAGAATATTATGATTTATTAAAATTTTGTAAAGAACTAACTTTAGAATTAACAAATGAAGAAACAAATAGAATAAATTTTAAAGAATTTCAAAAAAAATATACATATTTTTCTCCGTATTTTGATTATATATTTGGAGAACAAAAAAATACAGTTATTAATCCATTCTATTTAGAAAATCCTACATTTGAATGCAAAGATAATAAATATATTATAACAGAATCAAATAATCTTTCTCATATATTTACTTATTCAACTGATGATTTTATAGGATTAAACGAAACAAATAAAATAGAAACTGGTTTTTTTATATTAGAAGATGGCACAATAATTGATAATAGATATGTTGAAAGACATTTAATAAATGCAACTACACTATTAAATAATTATTTAATACAAGACAAATACTTGTGTAAAAGTTTTCTTAGATTAAAACATGAAAAATATTATATGTTCAAAATAATAGATTTTTTAATAAAAGAAAAAGGTGTAATTTATGGAAGAAAAGATTGTAATAGGATTCTTGATTTAACAATTAATCAATTAGATATTACAGAGGAACAATTACATACCATAAATTTATTATCTAAAAAATATAAAATAAATTTAAATAATTTTGAAGTATTAAATAAATACAATAAAAAGCATATAAAAAATAGGATATATAATGATTAGCATCCTATTTTTTCTTTAACTTTATTAATAAAATCTTCTATTTCGTACTGTTGTTCCAAAATATCATCGCCATTTAAACAATTATAAAACTTTTTTTCTAAAATAATTTGCATTTTAGCAGATTCTACAAAACTATTTAAACTAGTTATTCCAGCTTCAGTACTATATAAACTGTTATCTTTACAACCTATAGAAACTAATATTACTTTTTTATCTTTAAGTTCATTTCTAGAATACATAGGATTTAATCTATCTATAAATATTTTTAAATCACCACTTAGTAAATTCCATCTAACAGGAGTTATAAACATTAAATAATCTTCTTTTTTTATTAAATCGATATTATTTTTCATGTCATCAGTGAAATCACATACACCATCTTTATCACAATCCATACATCCAGTACAAATATGAATCTTTTGATTACCAGGAACTATTATATCAGAATAAATTCTATTTTTATTTAATTCTTCTTTTACTAAATTTGCAAGCTTTAATGAATTACCGTTTCTTCTTGAACCAACAATTATTAGCATAATATCACTCATTTCTAATAATATTATTAACTATTTATAAAAAAATATACTAAATACTTTGATATTTAATATTAGTGCTGTTATAATAACTAATAGATTAAAAAAGTAAATTAGAAAGGACATTCAATAAAATATTTTTATGAATGTATTAGAAGTATCATGATAAAGAAAATATTAGAAAACTACAAAATACCAGGAAATTTAAAAAGTATAAAAGAATATAATGTAGGAAATATAAATAAAACTTACATTATAGAATATGATAATGAAGGGAAAAGAGAAAAATATTTAGTTCAAAAAATAAATACTTTAGTATTTAATAATCCATATATACTAATGGATAATATTGAAAAAGTTACTAGTTATTTAAAAAATAAAATGAATGAATATGAAGATAAAGAACACAAAGTATTAAGTATAATAAAAACAGTTAAAGATGATTCGCTGTGTAAAATAAGCAATGGCGATAATATTTCATATTTCAGAATATATAATTTCATTGATAATTCTATTTCATATGATTATTCTACAGACAATAAAATTGTATATAATACAGGGAAAGCATTTGGAAACTTTAATAAATTATTAAATAATTATCCAATAAATACATTAGAAGAAACAATTAAAGATTTTCACAATACACAAAAAAGATTAGAAAACTTTTTAAAAGATATAGAAAGAGACTCATTTAAAAGAGTTAATAGTGTCAAAAAGGAAATTAATGAAATATTAAAAAGAAGTAAAATATGTAGTAAAATTACAAAAGAATTAAATAATGGTAATATCCCCTACAGAGTTACCCATAATGATACAAAAGTAAATAATGTTTTAATGAGTAAAAAAACGGGAGAGTATTTAGCAGTAATAGATTTAGATACTGTTATGCCAGGAAGTTTATTATATGACTATGGTGATGGGATTAGATCTACTTCTTCAACTGCTTTAGAAGATGAAAAAGATTTATCAAAAGTTAGTATAGATTTAAAAATGTTTGAGAATTATACAGATGGGTATATGAGTGAAATGTTTGAATGTATTACTGAAAATGAAATTGCACTTATGGGAGAAGCAATAAGAATAATAACTTTAGAATTAGCGATGAGATTTTTAAATGATTATATAAATGGAGATGTTTATTTTAAAACAGATTATTATAATCATAATCTAGATAGAGCTAGAAATCAATTAGCTCTAGTAAAAGATATAGAAAAAAAGTTACCATATATAAATAATTATATTTATTCAAGTTATCAAAAATATAAAAAAAATAATTTTACCTTAAAAAAAGTAGTCAAAGATAAAATTGTATGATAAAATAAAAATGCTTATTAAGCATTTGGCCCATTGGTGAAATGGTTAACACATAGCCCTCTCAAGGCTACATTCATGGGTTCGAACCCCATATGGGTCACCAAAGTGAAATTTTCTAGATTTATAATCTAGTTTTTTTATAAATTAAGTAATCTTAATTGATATACAATTTAAGCGATTTTTTTATCTATTTAGTTTTAGAATATATTTTTGCAAAAAAATATAAAAAAAGTGAAATTTGTACTTTACAAATGAATATAATTATAGTATATTAATACATGTATCAAAAAGAAGGCAGAAAATTGCAAAAAAATTACAAAAATATTAAATTTGCTATTGCAAAGTCTTAAATTATTTGGTATATTATTAATGCACTTGACAAAAAGGTGCGAAATGATCTTTGAAAACTAAGTAAAAAGAATTTGAGTAAATTTTGGCTAGTATCAATTCAGAAATAAAATATGAATTTTTTTATTGAGAGTTTGATCCTGGCTCAGGATGAACGCTGGCGGCATGCCTAAGACATGCAAG